>CALXZS010000001.1 GCA_944393305.1 uncultured Clostridia bacterium
AAAATGGCTTAAAAGAAAAAGAAGAATGTTGGTATAAAGATGGGGTATCTAAAAAAGAAAATACTATCTACGATAATAATGGTGAGTTTAAAAAATTTAAATGCATTGATTACAATTTGAAAACTGGATACATAATAGATGAAGGTTCAGAAAAAATACAAATAGATGTTTCAGCGGAATTGAATCAAAACAATGGTGAAGATCAGTTTTATTCTAATTTACCAATTGAAATTAGAAATGAAAATAAACTAATTGATGTACTATTATCAGTTATAGATTTTGATATGAATATAATGATACAAAATGATGATATATTTTTCTACTTTAACAATAATTTTATACATTTTAAGAAAAATACTATGGAACCAGAGCTATTATACTATAAAGATAATGCGTATAATGAATTTGTAACTACATATTTTACTATTGAATTAAATAGCGTGGATGAATTAAAAATATAGACCATACTTCCTTAATTAGAAGCATGGTCCGTGGACAAGAGAGAGAAGAAACATTAGTCGTAAATAGAGGCAGATACTTCTACACCTTGTGTGGTTCCAGTAGTGAAGTAAAAGGTATAGGTTCCAGCTGGAGCATAAAATATGGTATAACTTACGCTATTACCATTGCCTACCATAGAACCAAGGTTTATAGTATTTCCGTCAGGAGTTTTTACGGAACAAGATACAACAGTGCTTACAGGCGAATAACCAATTCTGGCTACAAAGTCTGCACTGAGGTTCCACGAAGGCAAAACTACCTGAATAGAACCTTGAGTATAAATAGTTCCAGCGTTACTAGAAAGAAGTTTGCCAAGATCCTGCGTTTCAATGCCCGTATCTTCAGGAGTCGTTACGGCTACTACTTCCTGGGAGGGAATTGCAGTAGACCGATCTACATCAACGGCGGAAACGCCAAATGCAGAAGCGACAACCAAAATGACGGACATTAAAAAAGAGATAAACTTTTTCAATTATCTCATCCTTTCTTGTTTATCATTTGTATCTCTCTCTTGTCTCTATTACTACACGTGGCGAGAAAGCTCGCGACATGATAGTAATTTGAGTTGTCTAAAATCGACATCCACATCATAACATTTCCTTGATTCTATTTCAGTAAAAATTGAAAAATACGGAATTATTGGGAATAATTAGGAATTTATTAAGTAGTAAAGGAAAATGGAAGATAGGAAAATAATAAATGCAATTATTATTCAATTGAATCATTTTAAATTTAGAAGGTCATCTATTTCGTATCAATATTTAATTGATGCAATATATCTAGTAGTTAAAGATAGAAATGTCATGCGAGATTTAAAAAAATTCGTATACTTACCTATTGCACAAAAATACAACACTAAACCAGAAAACGTGCAGTGGAATTTGAGCAAACTAATTGATTTAATGTATGTAAATACTTCTTCAGATGTCATATTTGATTATTTTAAGTTTTTTATAGATGAAAAACCAACATTAAAGTTTTTCATTGTTTCAATTGCAAGGAATGTTTATGAAGAAATAAATGATAAGTATATATATTATTAAATCCCCATTGGCTTTGTATAAATTTAAAAAAGATAGGAGTAAAGAAAATGAACAAAAATTTATTTGCAACAATAACAGTTGCACAGGAAAATCAAAAGAGGGATGTAAAAATTTACAAACTTCTTAATGAAAAATATGGCATCGAAGTAACTCAAGAAGAAAATGGAGAAAGTACAACAAAAAGAGTAGAAAATTTAACAAAGGACGAAGATAAAATAAATAAGTTATTAGAAGTTCTAGTTCTTAGTGTACAAAATTTCACACTTTTAGAAGATTTTGCATATGACTTTAAAGATTAATTAAAGTTTGCATCAAAGCATATTTTTATATATGCTTTTTTTCTTGCAACAAAATCTTTTTTATGTTATTATATAATATGTCTTTATGTTTAGGAGTAAGTATGAATAAAGAAGAATATATGAAAATAGCATTAAAAGAAGCAGAGAAAGCATATAAAGAATTGGAAGTTCCTGTCGGTGCTATAATTGTTAAAGATAATAAAATAATAGCTAGAGCATATAATGAAAAAGAGGGCAAGCATGATGCAACAAAACATGCTGAAATATTAGCAATACAAAAAGCTAGTAAAAAATTAAAAACATGGAGACTCTATGATTGTGACATGTATGTAACATTAGAACCATGTAGTATGTGCGCAGGAGCTTTAATTCAATCAAGAATAAGAAAAGTATATATAGGAACAATGGACGAAAAAACAGGAAGCTGTGGTTCAGTGTTAAATTTATTAGAAGATTACAAATTTAATCATAAAGTTGAAATTGAATATGGTATTTGCAAAGAAGAATGTGAAAAAATTTTGAAAGATTTTTTTAAATACCTAAGAGAAAGTAAGAAATAAGAAGAGATACCGAAGTGGTCATAACGGAACTGCCTCGAAAGCAGAAGGCTATTATTTTAATGGCTCGTGGGTTCGAATCCCACTCTCTTCGCCAATTAAGGAGGAAAAATGGAAAAAAGAAAAAAGGAGAAAATTAAGCTGGCTATAACTTTTGCAGTAATTGTTATTGCTTTTGGCATTGCCATAACAATTATGTTAAAATATAATCAAGAAGGCGAAACTAATATGCCATTTAATTTATCAGATATTATAGTTATAAGTAGTGCTGAGGGAAAAACTAAAGCAGAAAATCCAGAAAATTATAAATGGAATTTAGATATTGTACAATATAATGATATATATTTGCAATTTGTTAAAAATCCTGATTATGATAAAAATGCATATATAGAAAGTATTAGTTTGGAAAATTTTCATTTTACAGATCCAGCAGTAGGTAATACTAGAATATACATGCCATGCAGTACAGAAAGTAGCTTATTTTCATATGAGGATAATTATTTAATAAATAGAACTTTAACTTTTAACGGTGGAGAAACTAACAATTACAAAACATTGGAAATATCAAGCCAAGGTGGAAATGTAATATTTAGAGTTGCTAACACTGAAGTTGGAGAATATGTTTCAAATGATGACGCAGAAATCGCACATAATGGAACATTAATTACAAAAACACCAGTAACATTGGAAGACTTGAAAATTAATATTTCTTTTGATATAGTAATTGATACAAATATATCTAAATACAGAGGAACAGTTAACTTAGAATTGCCATGTGGAGATATATTCACAGAAGGAACTTCACAATTAGATAAAAAAGATTGTTCAGAAATAATTTTTAAAAGAGAAAACTATTGATAATATTTAATAAATAGTATATAATTGCTAAAGGTATGAGGATGTTTCTTTATAGAGGATATTCTCAATAAAAGGCTACGAACCTTGTCAGGACCGGAAGGTAGCAGCAATAAGTAGATTCTTTTATGTGGGAGTATCCTCTATGAAGAAAGGTTTTTATACCTTTATTAAAATATTGGAGGCTTATATGGAATATACAGCTTTATATAGAAGATTTAGACCAATGACATTTAAAGAAATAGTTGGTCAAGAACATATTACTACTACACTTAAAAACCAAGTAATGGCAGATAGAGTAGGACATGCATATCTTTTTACTGGATGTAGAGGCTGTGGTAAAACCTCTTCAGCAAAAGTATTAGCTAGAGCTGTAAATTGTTTAAATCCTAAAGATGGAGAACCATGCAATGAATGTGAAATTTGTAAGTCTGCCCTAGAAGGTTCACTTACAGATGTTGTAGAAATGGACGCAGCTTCAAATAATGGTGTTGACGATATAAGAGCCATAAGAGATGAAGTAAATTTTTTGCCAACAGTTGCAAAATACAGGGTATATATTATAGATGAGGTTCATATGCTTTCAGCAGGAGCTTTTAATGCATTATTAAAAACATTGGAAGAACCACCTAAACATGTAAAATTTATACTAGCAACAACTGAGCCACAAAAATTACCAGCCACAATATTATCTAGATGTCAGAGATTTGATTTTAAAAAAATATCTGATAAAGATATAGTAAAAAACTTAGAAAAAATATGTAATGAATGTGAAATTCAATATTCAGAAGATGCCTTAGAATTAATTGCAGAACTATCTGAAGGTGCAATGAGGGATGCTTTATCTATATTAGAAAGATGTTCTCAAGGTGATGAAAATAATATTACTAAAGAAAAAGTAAAGAACTTAGTTGGAATACCTAAACTTGAATATATTTCAGGAATAGTAAAGGCTATTTTAAACTATGATGTAGAAGAAAGTATAAATATTTGTAACAGAGTTATTTTAGAAGGAAAAGATTTAACTAACTTTCTATGGGAAATTATAAAATATGTAAAAGATCTTATGGTTTTAAAAGTTGCAAAAACTTCTTCAAATATTTATTCTGATGAAGATAAAAAACTAATGCAAGAATTAGTAGATAATACAAATAAAGACACTTTACTAAAAATTATTTATACATTATCTGATTTAGAAACTGAAATAAAATGGTCATCACAGAAAAATATTATCTTTCAAGTAGGCATAATGCGCTTGTGTAGTAAAGAAAATATGACTTTACAAGAAAGAGTAGAAAATTTAGAAAAAAGTATTGCTTCTGGAAAGATAAGCGTAAGTAGAGAAGTAGCTACTTCAGAAAGAAAGCAACCACAATCCACAGTTAGTAAACAAAATGTGGAAAAGACAGTAGTAAAAAAAGAAGTTTCACAGTCTAAAGGTGAAGATTTTTGGCAAAATGTTATAAATAAATTAAAAGAAGAAAGAAAAGCTATGCTTTATTCAAATTTGACTAACACAAAAGCAGTGCTTTTAGATGATATGACTGTTGGAATTGAATTTTTAAATGGTTTAACTTCTTTTGGAAAAGCGGTAATTGAAAGACCAGAAAATATGAATGAACTTAAAAGACTTGTATCTATTGAATGTAATAAAGATATGAGAATAAAAATTATTGAGCATAAAGAAGAAAAAAACACAGAAGAAAATAAAATTGATTTAGGTATAGATATAAATTATATAGATGGATAAGGAGGAAATTATTATGGCAAGAGGAGGATTCCCAGGAGGATTCGGCGGAGGCGGGTTCAACATGAACCAACTTATGAAACAAGCAAAAAAAATGCAAGAAGAGATGGAAAAATCTCAAGAAAACTTAGCAAATCAAACTTTTGAAAGTACAACAGGTGGAGGAGCAGTTTATACAAAAGTAAATGGAAGTAAAGAAATATTAGAAGTTAAAATACAAAAAGATGTAGTAGATCCAGATGATGTAGAAATGCTACAAGATTTAATTTTAACTTGTATAAATGATGCATTGAAAAAAGTAGATACAGCACAAGCACAAGAACTTGGAAAATATAACATACCAGGATTGAGATAATTAGAGGGATATTTATGTCGTATTATTCACCATCAATAGAAAAATTAATTGAATCATTTAAGAAATTACCTAGTATAGGAGAAAAAACAGCTATAAGGTTGGCTTTTTATATTCTAAATGCTAGTAATGAAGAAGCAAATGAATTTATTAAAAGTATACAAGACGCTAAGGCAAACTTAAAATTTTGTTCAAAATGCTTTAATATTTCAGACACTGACCCATGCCCTATTTGTTCAAATGCTTCAAGAGACCAAAGTAAAATTTGCGTTGTTGAAGATGTAAAAGATGTTGTGGCAATGGAAAAAACACATGAGTTTAAAGGATTGTATCATGTTTTACATGGCTCAATTTCTCCAATGGATGGAATTGGTCCAGATGATATAAAAATCAAAGAATTATTAGCAAGACTTATGGATGGAACAGTAAAAGAAGTAATTTTAGCAACAAATCCTAGAGTAGAAGGTGAAGCAACATCTATGTATATTGCTAAATTGGTAAAGCCAATGGGAATAAAAGTTACAAGAATAGCACATGGAATTCCAATTGGTGGAGATATTGAGTACACAGATGAATTTACTTTAGGAAAAGCCTTAGAAGGTAGAGTAGATTTATAAAAAAATAGGTTATTTAAAAAATACTAATTATAAAATTAATCATATATGTTTTTATTCCAGTTGTGAGGACGCACCTGTCGGCTCACTCCGGCTTACGCCAGTCGCTCCCCTTGAATAAAAAAGCATATATGATTAATTTATAAAACTTGGTAATTATAATAAATAACCTATTTTTTATTTCCTAAAATAATTTTACAAATGTCTTCAGTTGAATGTTTTTTTGCCATAAGTTTAGAACGTATTTTCATATGTGTAATTTGTTCTGGATTAGATAAAAGCTCAGATACAGCTTGCTCTGGGTCTTCGGTTTTTCTTATCCAAACTGCAACTCCTTTTCTTTCTAAAAATTCAGCATTTTCTACTTCTTGCCCAGGTATAGGGTTAATTACTACAATTGGAAGTCCAGAAGCTAAGCTTTCTGTAATGGTTAGACCACCAGGTTTAGTTACGACTAAATCAGAAATACTCATTAATTCAGGAACTTCATTTGTATATCCATATACTTGTACATTAGGATTGTCTCCTACAAGTGCTTCAAATTTCTCTTGCATTTTGACGTTTTTGCCAGATATAGCAATAATTTGATACTCATCCTTAATATTATCAATAAAAGCTTTAAGAATTTTTAAAGTTTTATCTTTTCCTAAACCAAATTCTCCTCCACCAAAGAAAAGAATAGTTTTTTTATTAATGTCTAAATCAAAAGAAGATTTAATTTCCTTTCTATTAAAATGCTGTAAAAATCTATTAGAAAGAGGAATTCCAGTTGCGTGTACTTTAGAAGCTTTGACTCCTTTAGATATTATTTCTTTTTTCATACCATCATGTGATACAAAAATATAATCTATATATTCATGTCCAACTAACCATTGGTCATGTGAAGCAAAATCAGTCATAACACTTGCTAAAATGCAATTTGTTTTACCTTTGCTTTTTAAAAATGCAGTCATCTGACTTCCAAAAGGATGTGTTGAAATTACAATATCTGGTTTATATTCATCAAATAATTTGTTTAATTTTAAAGCCATAACTTTATTAGCACCATTGCTTATGTGTGACATTGTACCTTTTTGAGAGTGATTGTAAATTTCTCCCCAAGCCCAAGGTGCTTTTTTTGCCATTTCTTGATATGCTAAAGTGGTTATTTTATCCAAACCTTTATTTATATATTTAACACAATCGACTAATTCAGTTTCAACATCTTCATAATTTTCATCTATGTATTGCTTTATTGACCTTGCAGCTGAAAGATGTCCTCCACCATAAGCTGCATAAAAAATTAAAATTTTCATCATTTTTACCTCTAAAACCTTTATATCATATTATATGAAATAAATCAATTGTATATTTTATTAAATTTTGTAAAAAATACAATTAAATGTAACAATTTACAGCTTTAATTTTAATATAGGCTTTAATTTTAATATAGGCTTTAATATATGTTCTTGAACAATTCAAGTGAGCGTAGGCGACGTAGGAGCGGAGCGTAACGTGCGAGCGTTGAGCAAAGCGAACCGCGAAATTTCAAATATACAATTAGTAGAATAAGCTGTAAATTGTAACAATTAAATAAATTTTAGTTAAGGTGTAAATTACACTAGGAGGAAAAATGGGAAAAATAAAAAGTAAAGTTTATGATTTTAAAGATAGGTTAAGAGATAGGAAAATGCTTACTTTAGTTGTTACTCTTGTTAGTGTTATATTACTTCTAGGAGTGTGGGTATATAAAAAACAACTAGATTATAGAAATTTAGCTGAAAACGGATATAATAACGCATTTTACCAATTGGTCGAATATGTAAATCAGACAGAAGTTTTGCTTGCAAAATCAACAATTTCTAATAGTGCAAAACATGGTGCAGAAACATTAACGAAAGTGTGGAGAGACGCAACACTTGCACAAAGCTATTTAGCAAGACTACCAATAGGCTCACAGGAATTAGAAAATACTCAAAAATTCTTAAATCAAGTAGCAGATTATAGTTATACACTTGCAAATAAAGCAATTGGAGGAAGTGAATTATCTCAAGAAGATTTAGATAATTTAACTAGCCTTACAAATTATAGTAAAGACTTAAAAAATACATTAAATCAGTTAGAAGTAGATTTGTTTTCAGGAAATATAAAGTGGGGAGAATTAGAGAAAAAAGGTGGAGACGCATTAGCACAAGAAGCTAGCAATTTATCTCAAAATAGTTTTGGAAGTTTAGAAGAAGGACTGAACCAGTATGCAGGTTTAATCTATGATGGAGCTTTTTCAGAACATATGACAAATCCAGAAAGAGTAGGACTTACAGGCGATGATATTGACGAACAAAGCGCAATGAATATAGCAAAAGAATTTATAGGAAATGATAGAATTACAGAAATTACTTCAAATGGACAATCTAGAAATGGAAATATAGATTGTTATAGTTTTAATGCTAAAGTAGGAGAAGATGAAGAATACTATATTTCAGTTTCAATAAAAGGTGGGCATGTTGTTTTTATGAATTCAAATAGAGATGTAATAAATGAAAGCATTTCACCAGAAGAAGCGGTAGAAAAAGGAAAAGAATTTTTAAACCAAAAAGAATTTAAAAACATGAAAGAAACTTATTATATGAATTTAGATGGAATATTAACAGTAAATTATGCATATCAACAAAATGGAATAACGATGTACCCAGACTTAGTAAAAGTAAAAATAGCACTAGATAATGGAGAAATATTAGGATTGGAATCAACAGGATACTTAAATTCACATAGAGATACTAGAGATTTAGCAGAAGCAAAAATTACAGTAGAACAAGCTAGAAGTAAAGTAAATAATAAACTTGCAGTAAGTTCATCAGGAATGGCAGTAATTCCAACCGAATGGAATACAGAAGTATTATGTTATGAATTTAAAGGAAATACAGGAGAAAATGATTTTATTGTGTATATAAATGCAGAAACAGGAGAAGAACAAGATATTCTAATGATTATAAATACACCAGAAGGAACATTAACAGAGTAGTCGACTTTTGTCGACTTCTTTTTATTGAAATGTATAGAAAGTTGTGGTAATATATAAATGTTTTATAAAGGGTGTCCCTTTTGGTCGGGGTTCGACCAAAAAAAGGCGTCCCCATTGGTCGAGGAGATAATATGAGAGTAAAAGATATTTTAAATATTGTGAATGGAAAATTAATTTGTGGAAATGCAGAAGCAGAATTAAAAAATTTTTCTAAGGATTCCAGAATAGTTAAAAAAGGAGATACATATATTGCATTAAAAGGAGAAAAATTTGATGGTAATGATTTTTACATAGATGCAATTAATAATGGGGCAAGTGTATGTATTATAAGTAAATTAGCTGAAAATGCTAATAATATGGAAATTAAAGATGTAACTATTATTTTAGTTGATGATACATTAAAAGCTTTGCAAGATATTGCTGAATATAAAAGAAGTTTGTACAATATACCAGTTATTGCAATTACTGGAAGTGTTGGTAAAACCAGCACTAAAGATATGGTGGCTTCTGTTGTTTCTAAAAAGTATAAAACACTTAAAACACAAGGAAATTATAATAATGAAATAGGTCTGCCTCTTACAATTTTAAGCTTAACAGATGAAGAAGCCTTAGTTGTAGAAATGGGCATGAACCATTTTGGAGAAATTAGAAAGTTGACAAATATTGCTAAACCAACAATTGCAGTTATTACTAATATAGGAACAGCACATATTGGCAATTTGGGGTCAAGAGAAAATATACTTAAAGCAAAATTAGAAATATTAGAGAGTCTTCAAACTAAAAGTGTAGTTATTAACAATGACAATGATTTATTACATGATTGGGCATTAAAAAATAAAGATAAATACGAAATTTATACATATGGAATTGAAAATGATAGTGATTTCATGGCTAAAAATATACAGTTGTATGAAGATAAAAGCGAATTTACAATAGAAAATGAAAATGTAACAGTACCAGTTGGAGGAAGCCATTTTGTGTTAAATAGTCTTTGTGGAATTGCTATTGGTAATTTATTAGAAATACCTATGAAAAAAATAATTGAAGGAATTGCTGATTTAGAATTATCTAAAAAAAGAATGGAAATAAATTACTCTAAAACAGGTGCAATTTTAATTAATGATACATATAACGCTAATTATGATTCTATGACAGCTGCAATAAATTATTTGAAAAGTATAAAAGATAAAAGAAAAATTGCGGTACTTGGAGATATGCTAGAACTAGGAGAGTTTTCAAAAAAACTACATGAAGACGTAGGTAAAGAAGTAACAAATGATATAGATATTTTAATTACAGTAGGAAATGAAGCTAAATTTATTGCTAAAAATTCTAATGCAAAGGAAATATTTGAGTTTGATACAAATGAAGACGCTATAAACATGTTAAAGAAAATAATAAGTAAAAATAATGCAATATTATTTAAAGCGTCAAATGGAATGCATTTTAATGAGATTGTAGATAGTTTGAAAGATTGTTAAGATAAAAGATTGATAATTATGTGCCTTTCGCATGTTTAGTTACATGAAGGCGAAGAAAGGAATGTTAGTAAATATGAAAGTTGGAGTTATTTATGGAGGAATGTCGACAGAACACGATGTTTCTATGATGTCTGGAAAAAATGTTTTAGAAAATTTAGACAAGAAAAAATATGATATAATTCCTATTTATATTGACAAAAACGGAAAATGGTATATAAATAATAAAGAAATAAAAAATATAGTAGATAAATTAAAAGAAATGGACGTTATTTTTCCAGTTTTACATGGATTGTATGGGGAAGATGGAACAATACAAGGAATGTTAGAATTATTGAAAATTCCTTATGTTGGTTGTGATATTATTTCATCAAGTATGTGTATGGATAAAGTTTATACAAAATGTGTATTACAAAAGGCTAATATAAAACAGGCAAAATATATATACATAAAAAATGAAAATACATATGTTAATGAAGAGTTTGAAGAGATGAAGCTTGAAAATGATGAAATTGTTAAATTAGTGGAAGAAAAATTACAGTTTCCTGTATTTGTAAAGCCTTCAAATTCAGGTTCATCTGTTGGTGTTACAAAAGCAAGTAATGGACCAGAGCTAATAAAAGCTATTGAAGAGGCGTCGATTTATGATAAAAAAGTTTTAGTAGAAGAGGCAATTGTTGGCAAAGAAGTTGAGTGTGCAGTGTTAGGAAATGATAACCCTAAAGCCTCAACAGTTGGAGAAATATTGTCTGCTGAAGAATTTTATTCATATGACGCAAAATATAATAATGCTGAATCAAAAACAAGAATACCAGCACAAATTTCTGAAGAAAAGATTGAAGAAATTAGAAGAACAGCAGTAAAAGCATTTAAAGCAATGGATTGTAAAGGTTTAGCTAGAGTAGATTTTTTTGTTAAAAATGATACAAATGAAGTGTATATAAATGAAATTAATACAATGCCAGGTTTTACTGAAATAAGTATGTATCCTAAATTATGGGGATATATGGGACTTGAATATTCAGAATTATTAGATGAACTTATAAATTTAGCGATAGAAAGAAGTAGATAAAATGGTAACAGATATTGAAAAATTAGATGGAGATTTAAGAGAAGTATTAAGTGAAGAAAGATACAGCCATAGTGTTTGCGTAATGCAAATGTGTGAAAAATTGGCTAAAAAATATAATGCAAATGTGGAGAAAGCGAAATTGATAGGCCTTATGCATGATATGGCAAAAGAACTTTCAAAAAAAGAGAAGTTGGATTATGTGAAAAAAAATAATATTGCTTGTAATGAAATAGAAAAAACGGTTACAGGAATTTTGCACGGAAAAATAGCAGCAGATATGTGCAAAAAGAAATATGGATTTGATGATGAAATGTGTGAGGCAATTGCAGTTCATACAACAGGAAAACCTAATATGACAATATTACAAAAAATACTATTTATTGCAGATAAAACAGATGAGAGTAGAACTTATGATGGAATAGTTGAACTAAGAAATCTTGCTTTTGAAAATATAGATAAAGCAATTATAAAGAATTTAGATTCAACTTTATTAATAAATATAGATAAAGGAAACCTTATTTTTGAAGAAAGTATAAAAACTAGAAATTATTTGCTTTTAAGTAGTGAAAATTGAAAAATAATGTGATATAATAAAATTACCATTTTTATGGAGGATGTTAAATGAGTTTTAAAGATTACTATGAGATTCTAGGTTTAAAAACAAATAAGGTTTCAATAGATGAAATAAAAGTTGCTTATAGGGAGCAGGCTAAAAAGTACCATCCAGATAGACATATGGGGGATTCTCATTCAGAGGATAAATTTAAAGAAATAAATGAAGCCTATAAAATTTTGTCGGATAGCAAAGAAAGAAAAAAATACGACAGAAATTGGTATGTTTATAGACAAAGAAAAAAGAAAATACAAGACAAGGACAATGAAGAAAAAAAGACTTTTAAAGAAAAACTATTGTCTATTTTATTTGGTATAAATCCTATAAAAAAGAAAGATACAAGAAATATAAATAAAACACCAGAAAAAGGTGAGAATATTGAGACTGAAGCGGACATAAATATTATAGAGGCATTTAATGGAACAAGTAAAAAGTTAAAATTACTTGCTGTTGATGGTAAAACAAGAACTTTTACCTTAGATGTACCAGCTGGAATACAAAATAATGATAAAATTAGATTTGTTGGACAAGGTAAAGCTGGTAAAAATGGAGGAAAAAATGGAGATTTACTTGTTAAAATACATATTAAAGATACAAAAGAATTTAAACTAAAAGGAGCAGATATATATAAAGAAGTAAGTATTACGCCTTGGGAAGCGGCACTTGGTACAAAACTTACAGTACAAAGTATAGATGGAGAAGTTTCAATAGTTGTTCCTAAAGGAACTCAGAGTGGAGAAAAATTTCTAATTAAAGATAAGGGATATAAAGTTGGAAGAGGAATGAGAGGAAATTTTTATATTGTTACTAAAATAGTAGTTTCTAAGAAATTAACAAAGCAAGAAGAAGAGTTATATTTAAAATTAAAAGAATTACAAAATAAAGAGCTAAAAAAGGTGGTAAATAAATAAAAAATACATTTGGTTGACATATTGTAGATTATATAGTATAATTAAAGAGTCAACCAAAGAAAAAATTGTAGAAAGAGGTGCTAAAATGGCTGGGGAATTTCAAGGTAAATATTTTAGTATAACTGATCCGCAAGGAGTAAATACAGTTATATATAGAATTAACAAAACTGCCAAGGAATTACAAAGACAGTATCCTAAATATACTGTTGAAAGATTAGTGTACTCTGAAGAAATGAATGGAAATATGAAAAAGAAAACATTTTTCGTAGATTATCCAGAACCAGAAGGAGAAGATTTAGTTATTCTATCTTTTGGACAAGAAAAAGTAGTTGTTAATACTGGAATATTAAAAGATGACAGATTAAAAATTTCAAAAAGACCAATTCCAGTTCAATTTAACACAATCTATTCAGAGACTCCAATTGAGTATAAAGACTTCAATTATACGCCAAATTTACAAAGACCAATAACTATTATTGATCCAGAAACAACAGAAGAAGTAAAACCAAGATTATACATAGATAGTCAAACAAATGAGGTTAAAGGAAAGTGTAAATTGAAACCATATAAATCTTATTTTACATTTGAAATAAGATAATAAAAGGAGGATATACTAGTGAAGGATATTAAAATAGTTGCTTCAATGGTTAATGTTGAAAATAAGGAAAGAAATATCAATGGAAAACAAAACTATAAAATAGAAGGAAATCCAGATGTTGATAAAGTATTTTCAGAAGATGATGTTTTAGAAATAAAAGTATGGGATTCTAAAGAAAGACCAGCTGTTATATCAGATGAACAAAGTAAAAAAATTAGTGAAAATTTAATGAGAAGATATACTGAACATGCTTTAAATATAAAACAACAAATAAAAAATGACCAAAGAAGAAAACTAAATGATAGTATTTCAAAATAAAACCAAAGAGAAGGGATAAATATGGAAAATAAATTTCAAGAATTTATGAAAAAGAATTTAAAATATTTTATATTTGCGCTAGTATTATGGGTATTTGCAGAGATCGTTTTAATTGCGCCCATAGCGTATACTATAAGTGAGAGCTATGTTAATGGTAAATTTGATATAGCTCTTTTTATAGAGGATTTTATAACTAATATAGTATCTTTTAGTAGTATAACTAAAGTGTTTGCACATAATGTCATAGGAACATTTGGAACATGGACATTAGGTTTTTCTATAATTCTTGCAATTGCATTTGGAATAGGAGCATATAAAAGTAGAAAAAGATCAAAATACCAAGATATAGAACATGGCTCAAGTGATTGGTGTGAAGGTGGAGAACAATATAAAGTTTTAAGTAAAAATTCTGGAATCCTCCTAGCCGAAAACAATTATTTACCATTAAATAAAGTAGGTAATATAAATGTTCTTATAGTCGGTGGTTCTGGTTCTGGTAAATCATCTAGTTTTACTAAACCTAATGCTCATCAAATGTTGGGCTCATATATTTTTACAGACCCTAAAGGTGAAATTTATGATGATACTGCGGGATTTTTAAAGAAAAATGGTTATGAAATAAAATTATTAAACCTAGTAAATCCATTAAGTAGTGATAGTTATAATCCACTTCAACATATTCAAAGTGAAATAGATGTTGACGTTATAGCTAATACAATTGTAAAAGGTCAAAAATCTGAAGGTAGTGCATCAGACCCTTATTGGGACAATATGGCAGAAATATTACTAAAGGCATTAATATATTATTTAATAGCAGCTGCACCACCAGAAGAACAAAACTTAGCAAGCTGTGCAGAACTTGTTAGAGCAGCAAATAATAATGGAGGAAGTAACTTGCTTTCAGACTTAATGAGTAAACTTCCATATGACCATCCAGCAAGAATGAATTATAAATCTGTTGAAATAGCTTCAGATAAAACATATAGTTCAATACTTAGTACATTACAATCTAAATTAGGTAAATTTGACTCAAAAGATATAGCAGATGTTACATCAACAAATACAATAAACTTTGAAGAAATAGCATCTAAGAAAACAGCATTATATGTTGTATCATCAGACACACATGCAGCATATGATTTCTTGCTTACAATATTCTTCTCACAAATGATACAACAATTATATGATTTCGCAGATAAAAACGGTGGTAGTTTACCAATAAAAACCTTCTTTATATTAGACGAGTTCGCAAACATTGGTCAAATACCAGATTTTGATAAAAAAATATCTACAAGTAGAAGTAGAGGAATTTCATTTAGTGTTATTCTTCAGAACTTAGACCAATTAAAAGCTATATATGAAAAATCATATGAAACAATTATAGGTAACTGTGATACCCACGTTTTCTTGGGAAGTAACTCATTTGCAACAGTTGAATACTTTTCAAAAGAATTAGGAGAAAAAACAATTACGCATAATAGTAAATCAACTAATAGAAATAATGCTGGTATTAGAAGCGGATTTAGTGAATCTGACCAGATTATGGCAAGAGCATTAATGACACCTGATGAATTAAGAAGAATGGACAACAATGAGTGTATCATATTTGAAAAAGGACTAAAACCAATTAGAGCAAAGAAATTTTGGTACTACAAAACTAATATGATTAAAGATTTTCAAGCTTTTCAAATAAACCATAATGATTACGATTGTGGAGAAAGAGGAAATTGGAGAAAATTCAATCCATATGACCCATACTCTGGAAGTAAAAACGAAGAGCAAAGTAAAGAGAGTGTATCAATTGGTTCACTAGATGATTTGTTTGAAGATACAGACGATGATATACAAATTACTGATTCTAATAAGGCAGATAGTTTAAATGTAAATAACCAGAATGCAAATAATACAAACGAAATTGAAAATATATTACCAGGATTTAATAATGAAGAAGCTAAACGAATGCAAGATACATCAGATGATGAAATAGACATAGAAAAAGAATTAGAAGCAAAGTTTGATGAATTATTTGGTCCAATAAATAATAATAATAATGATTAAAAAAAGCTGTTTTTGGGGACACCTCCCAAAAACAGCTTTTTGCTACAATTTATAATTGAGCTATACTATAACATTTGGTTACAGTTCAACAATACATATTAAAATAGCAATATACATTCTTCCACATTTCACGGCGCAGGTCGCCTTCGCTCCAGCTTGCACGTTGCACTCCGCTTTGCAAGCTTCGTTCACTGAAATGTTTTAGAATGTATATTGCTGTTTCTATAATAAACTCTACTGAACTGTAACACATCCTATTAGACTGCTTAGTCATATTATTGAATTTATTTAAGAAAATTATTATAATATTATATGCATATAAAGGAGAAAAATGGATTTAAAGAAAATACAAAATCAGTTGAATCAATATAAAATAAAACACTTTAAAGAAATAAATTCAACACATAAATATGTAAAAGAAAATTATAAAAATCTAAAAGATAGAACAGTTATATTAGCAGATATGCAATCAAATGGAATCGGAACTCATGGAAGAGTGTGGTATACAGGAAGAGAAAATAATATTGCAATGAGTATATTAATCAAACCTAATTGCAATATAGAAAATCTAAAAAATATAACAACTAAAATAGCAAGCTCCATACAAAAAGCAATAAATGAAATGTATAATATAAATTTAGAAATAAAATTTCCAAATGATTTATTATTAAATAGTAAAAAAATTTGTGGAGTTTTAACTGAAATAAATACAATTTCTGAAAAAGTAAATTATCTTATCATAAGTATAGGTTTTAATGTAAATGAAACACATTTTGATGAAGAAACTGCAAATATAGCGACATCATTAAAAAAAGAGTATAACAAAAATTATAGTAGGGAAGATATTATCATAAAAATTATAGAAAATATTGAAAATGAAATTTTAATTAATTTGACCAGTCAGAACAATGAAAACTTTTACTAAAATTAATAAAATATACTAGAGGTAAAAATGGAAAATATACAAATAATTGGAAGAGGAAAATACATACCAAAAACTGAAATAAATAATAAATTTTTAGCAAATAAGTTTGACTGTGATGAAGAAAGAATACTAGAGCTTTCAGGTATAGAGAAGAGATTTTTTGCACAAGAAGAAACAATGGAAGAAATGGCATATGAAGCAAGCTTAAATGCTATAAAAAATGCAAATTTAAATAAAGAAAATATAGATATGATTATTGTAGCTACAACATCAGCTACAAAAATAATGCCAGGCATATCTTTTTTCTTGCAAAAAATGTTAGATATAAAAAATTGTATGTGTTTAGATATTTTAGGTGGATGTAGTGGATATATAAATGCTTTTGATATAGCTAGAAATTATATAGTATTAAATAAAGTAAATACAGCTTTAATAGTTGGAGTGGAAAGTTTATCTAAAATTATAGATGATAAAGATTTCTCAACAGCAATACTTTTAGGAGATGGGGCAGGAGCAACTATTATATCTAAAACAAATGAAAAAAAGATATATACTTCAAATATTAGAAGTCAAGGGCAAGGTTCAGATTTACTTACTTATGAATATGGCAGTAAATTAAATATGCAAGGAAAGAAAATATATAAATACGCAGTAAAAGAAGTTACAGAAATAATAAAAGAAACTTTAAAAAAAGCAGAATTAGATATAAGTGATATAACTACGGTAGTTTTACATCAATCTAATCAAAGAATAATGGACGCAATATCTGCAAGATTAGACTGTAAAAATAAATTTTATACAAATATAAAAGAAGTAGGAAATACATTTTGTGCAAGCATACCAATTGCATTATCAGAAATAAATTTACAAAAAGGCGAAAAAATAATGTTAGTTGGTTATGGTGGAGGACTAAATTCAGGATGTATAATACTAGAATATTAAATGGAGGAATATATGAAAAACGTTTTTTTATTTCCTGGGCAAGGAAGCCAATTTCAAGGAATGGGCAAAGATTTTTATGATAATTATAAAGAGGCAAGAGAAGTATTTGATTTAGCAAATAAAGTTACAGAAATGAATATAAAAGAACTTTGTTTCGAAGCACCAGATGAAGAATTAAAGAAAACTCAAAATGCACAATTATGTATTGCTACAATGTCATTAGCTGTTTTAGAAATACTAAACAAAAATGAAATAAAAGCAGAATATACAGCAGGATTGAGTTTAGGTGAATATGTAGCACTTGTGTATGGTGGATTTTTAAGTATGAAAGACTGTTTTAAACTTTTAAAAATGAGAGGATATTTCATGGAAAACTTAATTCCAGATGAAGAATATTCAATGTCAGCAATAATAGGTCTTAATTCAAAAGAAATAGAAGAAGTATGTGAGAATATTAGAAAAAAAGGAAAATTTGTAGTTCCAGCAAATTATAATTATTCTGGTCAAACAGTTATTTCAGGAAATAAAGAAGCAGTTTTAGAGGCAATGAAAGAACTAAAAGAAAAAGGAGCAAAAAGAGCTATTGAACTTAATACATCAGGACCATTCCATACAGAAAAATTAGAAGAAGCAAGTAAGGAATACGAAAAAGAGCTAAAGAAAATAACTTTTGGAAAAGGTAATGGAGTAAAAGTTATAAAAAATATAGATGGTAAGTTATACACAGAAAGTGATAATTTTGTGGATATTTTATCTAAACATATTATAAGCCCAGTAAGATTTGATAAAGCATTAGAAATATTTAGAGAAAACAATGTTGACAATTTTATAGAAATAGGACCGGGAAAATCAATGACTGGCTTTGTAAAAAAAGAAATAAAAGAAGCTAAATGTTATTCTATTGATAATATAGAAAAATTAAATGAATGTTTAGGAGGTTTAAAATGAGTGAAAGAAAAGTAGCAATGATAACTGGTGGCACAAGAGGCATAGGAAAAGCAATTGCTAAAATATTTTCAGATAATGGATATGATTTAATAATAAATTATGTTTCAGATAAAACAGATTTAACAAAATTAGAAAATGACTTAAAAAATAACAATGAAATTTTATTTGTAAGAGCAAATGTCGGAGAACTTAATTCAGTAGAAGAAGCTGTAAAAAAAGCAATCGAAAAATTTGGAAAAATAGATGTTTTAGTAAACAATGCCGGAATTACAAGAGATAATTTAATAATGAGAATGAAAGAAGAAGAATTTGACGAAGTTATTAACACAAACTTAAAAGGAACATTTAATGTAACAAAAAGTGTTGTTCCATATATGATGAAAAAAAGAGAAGGAAGAATAGTAAATATATCTTCAGTTGTTGGTGTTAGTGGAAATGCAGGACAATGTAACTATGCAGCTTCAAAAGCAGGAATAATTGGATTTACAAAAAGCATAGCTAAAGAACTTGCAAGTAGAAATATATTAGCAAATGCAGTAGCACCTGGCTTTATAGATACAGATATGACAGAATGTTTAAATGATAAAGTAAAAGAAAGCATTAATAATCAAATACCATTAAAAAGAATGGGAACACCAGAAGAAATAGCAAAAGCAGTATATTTCTTAGCTTCAAGTGATAATACATATATTACAGGTCAAGTATTAAATATAGATGGAGGAATGTTAATATAATGGAAAGAAGAGTAGTTGTAACAGGTTTAGGAGCCATCACTCCTATTGGAAATAATGTGGAAGATTACTGGAATGGTTTGAAAGAAGGAAAATGTGGTATAGATACAATTACTGCATTTGATATATCAGACTTTAAGGTTAAATTAGCAGCAGAAGTAAAAAATTATAATGCAGAAGAATATTTAGACAAAAGGTCAGCTAAAAGATTAGATAGATTTGCTCAATTTGCAATAATCGCTGCTAGAGAGGCTATGAAAGACAGTGGAATTACAAAAGAAAATACAGATATGGATAGAGTAGGAACTTTTATTGGATCTGGTATGGGAGGATTGGAAACCATTGAAAAAGAAAGTGAAGTTTGTTGTACAAAAGGATATGATAGAATATCTCCAATGTATATTCCAATGGTAATTTCAAATATGGCAGCAGGAAATGTAGCAATTGATTTAGGTTTAAGAGGAGAATCTTTTTCAATAGCAACAGCATGTGCAAGTGCTACACATTCAATAGGAGAAGCTTATAGAGCAATAAAACATGGTTACCAAGATGTTGTATTCACTGGTGGAACAGAAGCGGCTATTAGTAAGACAGGAATATCAGGATTTACTAATATAAAAGCTTTAAGCCAGGCAGAAGATAAAAATAGAGCTAGTATTCCTTTTGATAAAGAAAGAAATGGATTTGTAATGGGCGAAGGAGCAGGAGTAATAGTGCTTGAAGAATTGGAACATGCCAAAAAAAGAGGTGCTAAAATATATGCAGAAATTTGTGGATATGGAGCTTCGTCAGATGCATATCATATAACTTCACCAGCACCAGATGGAGAAGGTGGAGCGAGAGCAATGATTAGTGCAATAAAAGATGCAAATATAAATGCAAGTGAAATAGATTATATAAATGCACATGGAACATCTACACACTTAAATGATTCTTGCGAAACTAAAGCTATAAAAACAGCTTTAAAAGATAATGCTAAAAATGTTATGGTAAGTTCAACAAAAGGAAATACAGGACATTTATTAGGAGCAGCAGGTGCAGTTGAAGCAATTGCATGTATTAAAGCAATAGAAGATAACTTTGTACCACCTACAATAAATTACAAAGTGCCAGATGAAGAATGTGATTTAGACATTGTGCCAAATGAAGGTAGAAATATAAAAATAAACTATGCTATGTCAAATTCATTAGGTTTCGGTGGACACAATAGTACAATTATATTTAAAAGATATGAATAGGAGATAAGTATGGAATATAAAGATATAAAAGAAATTATAAAAGATATGGGAGAATCAAAAATAGATGAATTAAAAATAGAATTCCCAGATGGTACTAAAATTAGTATGAAGAAAAATGAAGTAAATACAAATGTAGTATCAATACAAAATAATGAAGAAGTAAAAAAAGAAATTACTTCAGTAGAAACTACTAAAGAACCAGTTAGAGAAAATTATAAAGAAATAAAATCTCCAATGGTTGGAACTTTTTATAGTAAATCATCTCCAACAGCTAAACCTTTTGTAAAAGTAGGAGACAAGGTAAGAAAAGGAGATGTAGTTTGTATAGTTGAAGCAATGAAACTTATGAATGAAATAGAAAGTGAATTCGACGGAGAAATAGTAGAAATATGCAAAAATGATGAAGATATGTGTGAATATGGAGATTGCTTATTCAAGATAAAATAGGAGGATATAATGTTAGATATTAATGGAATTATGGAAATAATACCTCAAAGAGCGCCATTTCTTATGATAGACAAAGTAGAAGAATATGTACCAGGAGAAAGTGCAGTAGCATATAAAAATGTATGTATAAATGAACCACATTTTGCTGGACATTTTCCAGGAAATCCAATAATGCCAGGTGTATTAATTGTTGAGGCATTAGCTCAAACTGGTGCAGTGGCAATATTATCTAAAGAAGAAAATAAAGGAAAAAATGCACTTTTTGGTGGAATAGATAAACTAAGATTTAAAAAACAAGTAAAACCTGGAGATACACTTAAATTAGAGGTTAAAATAATAAAACAAAAAGGTCCAATAGGTATTGGAGAAGCAGTTGCAACTGTTGATGGAAAAGTAGCATGTAAGGGAGAACTTACATTTGCAATAGTATAGGAGGAAAGTTTTGATAAGAAAAATTTTAATAGCCAATAGAGGAGAAATTGCAGTAAGAATAATTAGAGCATGTAGAGAAATGGGAATAGCTACTGTTGCTGTTTATTCAGAAGCGGATAAAAATGCATTACATGTAAAATTAGCTGACCAAGCTGTTTGTATTGGACCAGCTCCTTCAAATAAAAGTTATTTGAATGTAAAAGCAATATTAGAAGCCTGTTGTTTAACAGGAGCAGATAGTATTCATCCTGGATATGGTTTTTTATCTGAAAATGTAGCTTTTGCAAAAATGTGTAGTGAAATGGGAATAAATTATATAGGACCATCTTATGAACTAATAGAACTTATGGGAAATAAATCAAAGGCAAAAGAAACAATGAAAAAAGCAGGAGTTCCAGTAGTAGAAGGTTCAGAAGGAAATGTAGAATCACTTCAAGGAGCAAAAGAAGTTGCCAATAAAATAGGGTATCCAGTTATTATGAAAGCCGTAAGTGGTGGTGGAGGAAAAGGAATAAGAATTGCAAATAGTGAAGAAGAACTTTCAAGATACTATGATGTAATAAGAGCAGAGGCAAAATCAGCATTTAATGATGATAGTATTTATATAGAAAAATACATACAAAATCCTAGACATATAGAAATACAAGTAATTGCAGATAAACATGGAAATGTAGCACATTTAGGAGATAGAGATTGTACTGTGCAAAGAAAGAATCAAAAAATGCTTGAAGAAACTCCATCAGATTATATAGATGAAAAATTAAGACAAAAAATGGAGAAAGTTTCAGTTAAGGCAATTGAAAAAATTGGATATACAAATGCTGGAACAATAGAATACTTGGTAGATAAAGAAGGCAATTTCTATTTTATGGAAATGAATACAAGACTTCAAGTTGAACATCCAGTAACTGAAATGGTTACAGGAGTTGACTTAGTAAAAGAACAAATAAATATTGCATCAGGTAAAAAAATATCTAAGGAAGTTCGAGAACTTAATATAAAAGGACATAGTATAGAATGTAGAATAAATGCAGAAAATCCAGATAAAAATTTTATGCCTTGTCCTGGAAAAATTACAGGTTTGCATATTCCTGGTGGAAATGGAATAAGAGTAGATACAGCAATATATCAAGATTATGTAATACCACCAAATTATGATTCTATGATTGCTAAACTAATTGTTCATGGTAAAAATAGAGAAGACGCCATAAATAAAATGAAAAGTGCATTAGGAGAATTTGTTATTGATGGAATAACAACTAATATAGACTTTTTGTATAAAATATTAGAAAATCCAGAATTTATAAAAAATGATTATGATACGTCATTTATAAAGTAATGAAAGGAAAAGCAATGGTTATTGATAAAATTAGAAAAGTAAATGTTGCAGAAAAAGGTGTTAATTCAAAAGCCTCAGATAGAATGGTAGGGAAATGGATAAAATGCGACAATTGTAAAGAAATACTATATAAAGAAGATGTAAGAAATAATTTTAGTGTATGCCCTAATTGTGGTAAGCATTTTAGGTTATCTTCTAGAAGAAGAATTGAGCAAATAATAGATAAGGATACTTTTGTGGAAATTGACGAAAATTTACATACAACAGACCCAATAAAATTTGATGGATATACTCAAAAAATAGACGCATTAGAGGAAAAAACAAAAATAAAAGAGGCAATAAAAATAGGAACTGGAAAAATTAATAATATTGATGTTGCAATAGGAGTAATGGATGGAAACTTTCTTATGGGAAGTATGGGAGAAGTTGTAGGAGAAAAAATAGTTCATCTAGTAGATGTTGCAATACAAAAGAGATTACCAGTTATTATATTCTGCGTTTCTGGTGGAGCAAGAATGCAAGAAGGTATGATTTCATTAATGCAAATGGCAAAAACGTCATCGGCTCTTGCAAAACTAGATAAGGAAGGTCTTTTATATATAAGTGTTTTTACTGATCCGACAACAGGAGGTGTTACAGCAAGTTTTGCAAGTTTAGGAGATATAATACTAGCAGAACCAGGTGCACTTATTGGGTTTGCTGGACCAAGGGTTATAGAGCAAACAATAAAGGAAAAACTACCAGATGGATTCCAAAGAGCTGAATTTTTACTAAAACATGGTTTTGTTGATAGAATAGTTGAAAGAAAAAATATGAAAGAAGAATTATATAAAATACTTAAATTTCATATATAAAATAAAATCAGAATGAGAAAGGATAATGAAATGTCTAATAAATTAGATGAATGGGATAAAGTATTAGAAGCGAGAAAAGTTCAAAGACCAAAAGCTTTAGATTACATAGAAAATATTTTTGATGATTTTATGGAACTTCATGGAGATAGACTTTATGGAGATGATAAAGCTATTATTGGAGGAATTGGTTTCTTAGATGATATACCTGTTACTGTTATAGGTGAGCAAAAAGGAAAAAGTACAAAAGAAAATATGGAAAGAAATTTCGGAATGCCAAATCCAGAAGGATATAGAAAAGCGCTAAGATTAATGAAACAAGCAGAAAAATTTAATAGACCAATAATTACATTTATTGATACTCCAGGAGCTTATCCAGGTTTAGGTGCAGAAGAGAGAGGGCAAGGAGAAGCTATTGCTAGAAATTTATTAGAAATGTCAAGACTAGAAGTGCCAATTATTTGTGTTGTTATTGGAGAAGGTTCTAGTGGTGGTGCACTTGCAATTGGTGTAGGAGATAAAATACTAATGTTAGAAAATTCAATATATTCAATTCTTTCACCAGAAGGGTTTGCAAGTATTTTATATAAAGATTCAAGTTTGTACAAAAAAGCAGCCAAAGAAATGAAAATAACAGCCAAAGATTTAAAAGAATTAGACATAATAGATGAAATTATAAAAGAAGATAATATATTTGAAAATACAAAAAAATCAATTATCAAAAATTTAAAAAATCTACTTAAAATTGATAAAAATACATTAGTAGAAAATAGGTATCAAAAATATATGAAGATAGGAAAAGGAGAAAACCATGATTTTAGAAAATAAAACAATT
This sequence comes from uncultured Clostridia bacterium, assembly GCA_944393305.1. Lineage (GTDB taxonomy): Bacteria > Bacillota > Clostridia > TANB77 > CAG-508 > CAG-793. The sequence continues at coordinate 24,706 of CALXZS010000001.1, forward strand.
TTAATAATGGGTTTAAGAAATAAGTGGAGTATTGCTTGGGGTGCTTTAAAAAAGGCAAATGAAAATGGCGCAAGAATAATATATACATATAATAGAGAAGAGCCAGAAAAAATGCAAAAACTAACAGAAGAAATACCAAATGCAAAGGGATATAAATGTGATGTTTCAAGTGATGAAAGTATAGAAAATTGCTTAGAACAAATAAAAAAAGATTATGGAAAAATAGATGGTATTTTACACAGTATAGCTCATGCAAATACAGAAGATTTAAGAAACGATTTTATATATACTTCAAGAGAAGGTTTTGCACATAGTATGGATATAAGTGCATATTCTTTAATTTCTATATGTAAATATGCTATGGAAAAAGAATTATTAAATGATAATGCGAGTGTAATTGCACTTTCATATTATGGAGCAGAAAAAAGTATTGAGGGATATAATGTTATGGGAGCAGCTAAAGCAGCATTAGAAGCTTCTGTTAGATATTTAGCAAAAGATTTAGGAAAAAATGGAATTAGAGTAAATGCAATTTCAGCAGGTCCAATAAAAACATTATCTGCAAAGGGAATTAAGGATTTTGGTAGTATATTAAATATAGTAGAAGAAAGAGCACCTCTACATAGAAATGTAACTATTGAAGATGTAGGAAATACATCAGCATTCTTATTCAGTGATATGTCTTCAGCAATTACAGGTGAAATAATACATGTAGATTCAGGTTTTTCAACAGTTGGTGTATAAAAGTGGATAATACCAATTTTACAGCTCCAAACTGTGCGAAACTATGAAATTTAAAATATACAATTAAAAAAATAATTAATATAGTTGTGAATTTTAATAATTATTATTCGCAATTATATTTTTTTTACTTAAATCTATTGCAGAACTTTTGTTTGTATGATATAAATGTATATGAGGTGAATTAAATGAAATTTGTACATATAGCAGATATACACTTAGATAGTCCTTTCAAAACTATCAGTGATAGAGCAGATTTAGGAACTAAAAGAAGATTAGAACAAAGAGAAGCATTAAAAAAAGTTATTAATTATATAAAAGAAAATAATATAGAATATTTATTTATTTGTGGAGATTTATATGAGCAAGAATATATAAGAGAAAGCACTATTAAATATATAAATGATTTATTTAAAGAAATACCACAAACTAAAATATATATTGCTCCAGGTAACCATGACCCATATATAAAAAATTCATATTATGCAATATATAATTGGAATGACAATGTAAAAATATTTAATCAAAATGTTGAAAAAATAGAAAATGAAGATGTAGATATATATGGTTTTGGATTTAATAATTTTGAAATGAATGAAAATCAATTAGAAAATATTAATATAGAAAATAAAAATAAAATAAATATTTTAATAACTCATGGAGATTTAACAGAGTCAATATATAATCCAATGAATATTAATATTTTAAAAAATAAAGGTTTTGATTATGTAGCATTAGGACATGTACATAAAAGAGATGATAGTACAAATATTGTGTATCCAGGTTCATTAATTTCTTTAGGTTTTGATGAATTAGGTCAGCATGGTATGATTGTAGGAGAAATAAATAATAATAATTTAATAAAAAAATTTATTCCAGTAGATGATAGAGAATTTATTGAAAAAGAAATAAATGTAGATAATATTTTTTCAGAAGAAGAATTAATTGAAAAAATAAATAATATAGAAGAAAATAATAATTTATATAAAATAATATTAACTGGAAATAGAAATTTTCCAATTAATATAAATATTAAATTATTAAAAAATAATATAATAAAAATAAAAAATAATACAAAAATAAAAATAGAAATTAGAGAAAATAATTATTCATTAAAAGGAATATTTATAAAAAAATTAAATGAGAAAAAAGAAAATAAAGAAATAAATGAAGAGACATATGAAAAAATATTAGAATTGGGAATGCAAGTATTAGAAAAAAATAATAAATAAAAAATTGTCAAAAAGGTAAGAAAAAAGTCGAGATTTTAAAGAAAAAGAGTTGTTATATATAATAACAAAAACAAAATTAAAGCAGACAACTAGAATTATACTAAGAAAGTATACTAAAGAAGAAATTAATAAAATACATGGGAAATATAAGGTTGAGAGAAAAAATAGCAAAATAAAAGCAATAAAATAATGTATTAATATGCTTTACATAAATAATGAAAAACATTTATTAAATTGAAGTGAATGAAAGAATAGATTTAGCGAAAACATTTGCTTAAAAACCGATTGTCTTAAAAGCAAAATAAATATAGACTAAAAAATACTATTTGTAAAGGTTATAATAAATAGTAAAAGATTAATTAAAAAATATTAAAAATATAAAAATTTAAAATAAATAAAAAAATTAAAATTAATAAAATAAAAAAATTAAATTAAAATTAAAATAAAAATCAAAAATAAAAAAATTAAAATAATAAAATAAAAAAATCAAATAAAAATAAATTAAAATAATAAAAATAAAAATTAAAAATAAATAAAATAAAAAATCGGAGGAAAAAATTTTGAAAATAAAAAATATAAAAATTAATTCTTATGGTAATTTAAAAAATAAAGAAATTAATTTAAAAAAATTAAATATTATTTTTGGAAAAAATGAAAGTGGAAAATCTACATTATTAAATTTTATAAAAAATATTTTTTATGGAATTTCAAAAAATAAAAATGGAAAAAATATTTC
>CALXZS010000002.1 GCA_944393305.1 uncultured Clostridia bacterium
TTAACTTTTACAATAAAATGTTAATACAGAAGACCATTTTTCTTTGCATATGGAAGAAAGTGGTCTTTTATTGAAGATTAATAAATACCTCCAATATATTGCATAATTTTATTATATTATATATAATAATAATAGTAAATAGAAAAAGGAGATAATATTAATGGCATATTTTTCTAATATAAGTGAAGTAAAAATAGACGATTTAAGGAAAAGTAATCTATATTCTGAAGATATACTAAAAAAATTGGAACAAAGAGATTTTTTGTCATTAGAAAATATAATAAATTCTAGTGATAGAAATAATAAAAATTTTATGGATCCACTTTTATATGCTGTAAAAAATGAATTTAATACATATATAATATTTTCAGTATTAAGTGAAAATTTGCAAAATGATATGAACCTTGCATTAGAAGTTATAAAAGAAGAACCAGAATTAATTGAAAATACACCACTTAGCCATAATAAAGAATTTATGTTAGAATCTGCCTCAATAAATCCAGAAGTTGTAAAATATATGTCTCCTGAACTTGAAGCAGATAAAGGATTTATTGTAGAATTATACAAAATGAACAATCCTGAAATAACAAAGAATTTGCAAGGAAACAATAGTATAGAAAATTTGGTTAAATCAAATAAAGAATTGTTAAAGGATAAAATATTTTTTATTTCTGCTGTTAAGATTAATGCAGAAGCTATAAAATATGCTGCTCAAGAATTAAAAAATGATCCTATATTTATAGAAAATGTATGCAAAAGTAATATTGGAGTAATAGGATATATAGCAAATAATACTGATGAATTTAATAAAGATAGTTTGGAAAGTGCAAAAAAACTTTTGGTAGATGTAACAGCTAATAAAGCTATCGAAGAGGCAAAAGCAGAAAATAATAGCATAAAAACATTAATTGAAGAACAAAGAAGTTTGGGAGTACAAGGTGAAGCTTTAGAAGCACTTATAAGAAGAGATAAGCAATTACAAAGACATGCTAAACTTTTAGAAAATATATTTATGGGTAAAATAGACCCAGTAAGAGCAGCTAGATTAATTGATAGAGTATGTAAAAATTTAGCACCAGAATATAGAGAACAAATAGAAAATGTACTAAAATTAGATGAATCAATAATAATTAAAGAAAAAAATGAAACAGAAGTAGATTTAGAAAAGTATGGAATATCTAAAGATAGAATAAGTAGATTGAAAAGTGGAAATAGAGAAATAGAAACTATTGCTAGTGATGGAAAAACAGTTTATGACAAGGCTGTTTTACAAGAAGATGAAATAGGTAATACTATGAGAAGAAATAGCGGAGTAGAAGGACCACAGCTTTATAAAATAGCTTTTGGTGCAACAGTTGAGGAAGTTATAAATGAACTTAAAAGATTAAAAGATGAAAATGTATCTGCTAAGGTTTATTTCAATGGGGTTGAATTAGATAATCAGAACTTTGAAAATTTGGAAGATGGATTACAATTTTATTTTAAAGGATTAAAAGAAAAAAGTAGAATGCCACAAAAAGAAAACACCAGAAGTGCAGATAAAAAACATATAGATTTAACGCAATATGGATATACCGAATCACAAGTAGAACGATTGAAGATGGCAACACCAGAAGAACTTACAGTCGCTAGTGATGGAGTTACAATATATGATAAAGCTGTTTTAGAAGAAAATGTTATTGGGAATTCAATAATTAGAGCTAATAATTTAGATGAACCACAAATATTTAAAGTAAAGCTTGGTTCTAATTTAGTTACTGTTGCAAAAGAATTAATAAGAATGCAAGAACAAGGTGTCCAAGTAAAAACTTATTTTAATGGGATAGAATTAGATACATCAAAATTTAATAGCATAGAAGAAGGGGTAGCTTTTTACCATGAGAGTGTTAAAAAAAGAGCTCAAGAAAGAGAGAACAAAAAAGTAAATACAGAAGAAATAGAAGAATTAGTATCATGGGTTCGAGGTAGTGAAGTATCAAGAGTAACAGAAGAAGTAAGGAATTCAATGAGAGATAGAGGAGAAAATAATATAGAACAAAATCCAGATTTAGGAGATAGATAGTTTGAAAGAAATACTTTCATAACTATGTATGCCTTTGAGCGAAGCGAGAAAGGATTGTAAATTAATATGAATGTAGAATTAACAGATGAAAAAAGAATAGCATATACACAGGTTTTAGAAGTTTTAAGAAACATGAATGAAGAAGATATAAAAAAAGTTCCAGAAAAAATAATAGAACTTTTTAATAAAAATTGTGCTAAAAATTATGAATTTAAAATTAACCCTGTAATCAGTTTAAAAGAACAAGGGCTAAATAATTATGCACTTTCATTACTTGCAATGTTACAAATAAATTATTGGTGTAAAAGTGATGATGAGAAAATAGCATTAGCAGATAAGTTTTCAGAAAATGAAAGAAAGTACCAAGAAGAACTTCGAAAAAAATACAACCCAGATAATTTATTTAAGAAAAATAAGCAAGAAACAATGCAAGAGGAAAATGTAGTAGAGAAACAAAAAATAATACCAGAAGAAAATATTGTAGAGAAAAAAGAAAATAGCTTACCAGCAAAAATTCCTTGGTATAAGTCATTAATACAAAAAATAAAGGAAATTTTTAAAATGAAAAATTAATTAGTTGACATATTTCATTTTTATGATATAATAGGAAATGTAAAAGCGAGTAAGAGAAAAAGTAAAATAAAGGTTACTTGTAGAGAGAACTAGTCATGGGCTGAAAGCTAGTTTAAGCAAACGTATTTGAAAAACTACCTCTTCATGCTTCTAGTGAATAAGCTAGACGTTTGGTGCGTTATAACCTATAATGAAGTGAAATATCCGGGTGGAACCGTGCTATAAAGTACCCCAGAGCATAATTAAATTATGTTCTGGGGTTTAGTGTTTCCTAGAACATAAGGAAAGGAAGGTTAAAATGATAAAAATTACTTTAAAAGATGGCTCTATAAAAGAAGTAGAAAAAGGAATTAGTATTTTAGAGCTAGCAAAATCAATTAGTGAAGGATTGGCAAGAGTTGCTACATGTGGAAGAGTAAACGGAAAAGTAGAAGATTTAAGACATACTTTAAATGAAGATTGTCAAGTTGAAATTTTGACTTTCGAAAATGATTTAGATGGGAAAAAAGCTTATTGGCATACAACATCACATATAATGGCTCAAGCAGTAAAAAGATTATTTCCAGATACTAAATTTGCAATAGGTCCTTCAATTGATGATGGTTTCTATTATGACTTTGATGTAGTACGTAATTTTACAGAAGAGGATAAAGAAAAAATAGAAGCTGAAATGAAAAAAATAATAAAAGAAGATTTACCAATTGAAAGATTTTCTTTACCAAAAAAAGAAGCTTTAGAACTTATGAAAGATGAGCCTTATAAACAAGAACTAATAAATGATTTGGCAGAAGGCGAAGAAATATCTTTTTATAAGCAAGGAGATTTCACAGACCTATGTGCAGGACCACATTTAATGAGTACAGGAAAAGTAAAATCAATAAAAATATTATCTAATTCAGGAGCTTACTGGAGAGGCGATGAACACAATAAAATGTTACAAAGACTTTATGGAATATCTTTTCCTAAAGCAAGTATGTTAGAAGAACATTTGAAATTTTTAGAAGAAGCTAAACAAAGAGACCATAGAAAAATAGGAAAAGAACTAAATTTATTTATGACACATAAACTTGTTGGCTCTGGACTTCCAATGTATTTGCCAAATGGAGCAACAGTTAGAAGACTTCTTGAAAGATATATTCAAGATAAAGAAATAAAATTAGGATATAAACATGTTTATACACCTTCATTAGCAAATACTGAACTTTACAAAATAAGTGGACATTGGGATCATTATAAAGATGATATGTTTCCAATTATGAAAATGGATACAGAAGAAATGGTATTAAGACCAATGAACTGTCCTCATCATATGCTTATATATAAAAATTCTTTGCACTCATATAAGGACTTACCAATTAGAATTGGTGAACTTGCTCATGATTTTAGATATGAAGCAAGTGGTAGTGTATGCGGATTAGAAAGAGTTCGTGAAATGTGTCAAAATGATGCACATCTTTTTGTAAGACCGGATCAAATAAAAGAAGAAGTTGGTAAAGTATTAAAATTAATAGAAGAAGTTTACCAAAAAGATTTTGGATTCCCAGCGTCAGCATTTCAATATAGGTTATCTCTAAGAGATAAAAATAATAAAGAAAAATATATAGATAATGATGAAATGTGGGAAACAGCAGAAAGTCAATTAAGAGAAATATTGAAAGAACTAAATATAGACTTCTATGAAGCAGAGGGAGAAGCGGCATTCTATGGACCTAAAATAGATATACAAATCAAAACAGCATTAGACCATGATATAACAATTCCAACATGTCAATTAGATTTTGCACTTCCAGAAAGATTTGAATTAAGCTATATAGGTGAAGATGGAAAAGAACATAGACCAGTTGTAATTCATAGAGCAATATTAGGTTCTTCAGATAGATTTATGGCATTTTTAATAGAAGAAACTAAAGGAGCTTTCCCAGTATGGCTTTCACCAGTGCAAGTTAAAATTCTACCTATAACAGACAACCACTTAGAATATGCTAAAAAAGTGGAACAAAAACTACTTGATATTGGTGTAAGAGCTGAAGTGGATGATAGAAGTGAAAAAACAGGATACAAAATTAGAGAAGCACAATTATCTAAAGTTCCATATATGTTAATTGTTGGAGATAAGGAAATAGAGAATAATGCAGTATCTGTAAGAGATAGAAAAGACGGAGACATAGGTCAAATGCCTGTCGATGATTTCGTTAACAGAATAGAAAAAGAAATTAAAATATAGCTGTTTTTGGGGACACCTCCCAAAAACAGCTTAATATAAAAAACAAAGGAGGAAGCAATGGAATATAGTAAGCTTGGAAAAGAATTAGAAATATATACATCGATTAGTTATATAGGAAAAGGTTTTCCTATAATATTGCCTAATGGTGCTAAAATGATTGAAATACTAAGAAATATGGTGGAAAGTGAAGAAGAAAAATTAGGCTATATGATAGTAAGAACTCCTAGTGCCTCAAGAGCTGCAATTTATATGATAGAAGATAGATGGGAATTAGAGAAAGATGAAATTTTTAAAATAGAAAATGAAGAAGAAGTAAATTCAATTGTACTAAGACCTTATGTTAGACCATTTCATTGTAGTATTTATTCTACCAAACAGCATAGTTATAAAGAATTACCAATAAAATATAGTGAAACATCTACTGTGTTTAGAGATGAGCCTACAAGTAAAATAAGAGGTCTTACTTGTATGAGGCAATATTCTTTTTCAGATGCAAGTATATTTGCAACACCTGAGCAATTAGAAAAGGTTATAAAAGAATCAGTTGAACTTGAAAAATTTTTTATGGACAAGTTAGGTTTGAATGTAGAATATAGAATCTCAAATTGGAACGATAAAGCAAAAGAAGAGTATATAGGTACTATCAAAGAATGGGAAATGTGTATTAGCACTATGCAAAAAGTATTGAAAGATAAAAATATAAGTTACATTAAAAATAATGATGCAAAAATGTATGGTCCAAGTATTCAGCTATTTTATAATGGTAAGCTTTTGGCTAAAATAGAAATAGACTTTGAAATTACGCATAGATTTGATTTAAAATACGTGGATAAAGATGGAATGGAAAAGTTTCCAATTTATATACATAGACAAGACTTAGGTAGTTATGAGAGTATGCTTGCAATATTAATAGAAAAGTATCAAGGCGAGTTTCCTACATGGATTGCACCAGTACAATGTATGATAATACCAGAACTAGATGAATACATAGACTATGCAAATAATCTCAAAGAAAAACTAAGAGATAGAAAAGTAAGAGTGCAAGTAGATTTTACAGATAAAACTATGCAGGAAAGAATAGAAAAAGCCAAATTTTTTAAAATACCATATATTGTATTAATTGGTAAAAAAGAATATAATAATAATGAAATTGCAATTATGAGATATGGAAAAAATGATATAAAAAAATATACGTTTGATGAAGTAGTACAAAAATTTGAGAGGAGAAAATAATTAAATGAGAAATGATGTATTGGAATATATAGGGCTAAATTTAGAAAATCCACCAAGAGAATTAGATACAAAAAATGAAGTTCATATGCAAAGTTATAGTGGCTCAAATTTATATAAAGTATATGACTATATTTCAGTACATAATTTAGAAGTGCTTATAACTCCATTAGATAGAACAGCAGAATTAAAAGAGAGATATAGAGAAGCGAAAACTTTAGAAGAATATTTAAAAACAGATAATCAAAAATTAAAGAAAACATTTATGGAAATATTAGATTTAGCCTCTGTAAATGAAATAAAAAAAATAGAAGAACTTCAGGAAAAATTGAATAAAAAAATACCAGACTTAGTTAGATATAGTGAAAATTATTTGTGGCAAATTTACTATTCTGAGCAAGATAATAAATATTTTATGCTATTTCCAGCAAATGAAGGTGAAACATCAGTATTATTCTATATTATAAAGAAAAAATTAGAAAAAGCAGATACAAAAATATTTGTGCCAATAAATAAGCTAGATTATTCTGGAGTAATATTATCAAAACAAGAAATAAATGATATGGAAAACTATATTTGGCTTTTCACGAATGAGTGGCCAAATATTTATGAAGTTTGTAATAAAGAAATATATATTACAGGAAAAACAAAAATTATAGATGTATTTGATAGCTTTTATAGAAATGTGTATGACTCAAAGGAAAAAGCAAAAGGATTTTATATGCTACTAAAAGCAATGTTTATTTTATCAACAGAAACAAATTATCAATACACTTTTAAGCCATATGTAAACGAAAAAGGCGAGTTAGAATTAAAATATAATGGAGAAATAGTAAATACTTCAAATCTTACAGAATTTATAGATAAACAAACAGAATTAAAAAAAGAAAATATTAAAAAATTAAATACTGAAATAGAAAAAAATAAAAAGATATTAGAAGAATTAAAAGAATATGTAAAAGAACAGAATAATATATATGTTATGCAAGAAAAGCAAATTGCAATGTTTTTAGAATGTAAAAATAGTTTTTTTAAGAAAATTTCGTACTTCTTTAAATCAAAGAAATTTACAATTCCAAAAACAAAAATTGATATAAAAATAAATAAAATTGGCAAAGAAGAAGATGCTAAAATAGATGTAATAAATTCGTATACAATAAAAGAGCTGATAAATGTATCTCTAGAACTTAATAAGATAGAAAGAAAAGCAAAAGATTTAAGAGCAGATATTAGAGAATTACAAATAAAAAAAGAAAATTTATCTAGAAAAATAAAAAATGCAAGTGAATATATTGCTGAAATAGAAAAACATAAAAAAAGCATTTTCGAGTTTTGGAAATTTACAAATAAAGATGCTATTCCAGCATTAGAGGAAGGAAATGCCAATGGAGATAATGCAAATAAAAATAAAATATTAGGAGTATTTAATTTAGAACAAGACTTAGATATACTTGGAACAAAAGTGGATAGCCTTCAAAGACAAAAATTAACCCAAAACGAGATGAACGTAATATTTGCCAGTCAGTTTTGCATAGATGCAATAAATAATATAGACGATGATAAAATATTAGAAAAAGTTTTAAACAAATTAAAAGCAAAAGCAGATAAAGTAAAAGAAGAAAGTAAAATAGAAGACTTATTAAAAGATTATAGAAATATAAAAACTATAAAAAGCAGGGAACATAGAGAAACAGAAAGAAATGAAATTAGTATATTAAATATAAACCAAAGTACAACAATAGAACAATTTAGAGAAATATTAAAAAAATGTAAAAAAACTTTAGATGAGGCTTTAGAAAAAATAACGTCAATCACACAAATGCCTATATATGTAGATTATAGTAATTGCAATAGTGTTAGTTGTGATTGCAACGAGAATTGTGGCAAAAATTGTAGCAATGATTTAAAAAAAAATAATGAAGAGAAAGAAAGATTTATTATAGGAGAAATAAATCCAGTAAAATTGATAAATAGTAAAAATGTAAATGAAAATGAAGGCAAAAATATAAATAAAACTACTACTAATAATAACAATAATAAAATAAAACTAAAAAAATTACAGATAAAAGATAACACACATATACTGTATTTTAGTAATATAATATTCTTCGAAAATCAAAATAATACATTACCAATAGGAATGGACTTATCAACACAAGTTTTAATAAAAATTGCAGAAAATAGTAGTAAAAAGAAAGATAGTAAAATAGAGGATAAAGAAAAAGAAATAATAGAAGAAATAAACTTGTTAGAAAAAATTAACGACTTTGAATATAAAATAAAAACAATACTCATCCAATAGGGACGCCTTAATTTGGTCGAGTTTCGACCAAAAAAGGGCGTCCCTGTTGGCTTAACTTATAAAATTATGCAAATTAGTCCACCACCGCCTTCATTGACTATTCTCTCCAGTGTTTCTTGAAGTTTCATTTGTGCGTCTTCAGGCATTTTTTCTAATTTGTTTTGAAGACCTTCATTTACTAACTCATGCAAACTTTTACCAAATATATTTGATTCCCATATTTTCTTAGGGTCGCTTTCGAATTCCTCAAGTAGATATTTAACTAATTCTTCTGATTGCTTTTCACTTCCTACAATAGGTGATACTTCGGTTTCTACATCTGTTAATATCATGTGAATACTTGGAGCTTTAGCTTTTAATTTTATTCCAAATTTTGAGCCTTGTTTTACCATTTCAGGTTCATCTAAAATTAAGTCATCCATTGAAGGTGTAATTATACCATATCCTTTAGCTTTTACTTCTTCTAAAGCAGGTGCTATTCTGTCGTATTCGCATTTTATTCTTGAAAAGTTGTAAAAGGTTGTAAATAAATCAAATTCGTTATTAATATTTTGACCAGAAACTTCTGTTAAAACTTTATAGAATAAATCTTCTTTTAAATTTATTTCAATTGTTATATTTCCTGTTCCTAAGTTTATTTCTTGAATAGTTGTTGAATTTATGATTTCAGTATTTTGCAAATTTGAAACAGCGAAATTAGCTTGTTTAATAACAGAAATTCCAGAAAATGTTTGTTTAATTTCTTGATTTAGTTCTTTCCTTAGCCAATGTGAATTATCCAATCCGTCTACCCATTTAGGATATGTAATATTGATTCTCTCAATAGGAAATTCATACAAAACTTTGCTAAATATTTCATTAATATCATAAAGTGAAAGATTTGAGCAATCAGTAGGAATTACAGGGCAATCATATTTTTCTTCTAGTGAATTTGCTAAATCTCGTGAGTAATCTGAATAAGGTGCAACAGTATTTAAGACAATTACAAAAGGTTTGTTAATTTCTTTTAATTCTTTTACAACTCTTTCTTCTGCCAAGATGTAATCATCTCTTGAAATACCTGAAAAACTCCCATCAGTAGTAACTAATATTCCTATTGTAGAATGGTCTTGAATTACTTTTTTTGTACCTATTTCAGCTGCTTCGCCAAAAGGTATTTCTTCATCAGACCAAGGTGTTTTTACCATTCTAGGAATATCATCTTCTAAATACCCAATAGCATTATTAACTAAATATCCTACACAGTCTACTAATCTTGCCTTAAACTTAATATTTCCATCTAATGTGATTTGGACAGCTTCATTTGGAACAAATTTTGGTTCAGTAGTCATTATTGTTCTACCAGAAGCGCTTTGAGGGAGTTCATCTAAAGCTCTTTCTCTTTTGTAAGAGTTATCTATATTAGGTATTACTAATAAATCCATGAAATTCTTAATAAATGTAGACTTTCCAGTTCTTACAGGACCTACTACTCCAATATAAATATCTCCATCTGTACGGCTTGATATATCCTGATATAATTTTAAATTGTCCTCCATTTTTACCTCCTAAAGAAGATTTAGAACAAAAGCGGGCTTATTAAATTTTATAATTTTTACAAATTTATATTGCCCGCGTATTTGTTCGCGTGCCAATTTTACATTTGTAAAATTGTGTACAGTTTGTTATTATATAAGAAAAATTAGGTTTTTCTTATATAATAACAAAACTTTATTAAAGTATATTAAAAAAGTTACAAGTTATGACTAATTAATAAAAAAAGTCAAAAATAAAGCGTATTGCATATTATATATAAATGTGATAGAATGGCAGATATACATAGAGAGGGGGCAATTTTATGTCTGATAATTATACAGAAATTTTAAAAGAAAATGGTCAAGAGCATTTATTGAAATACCTTGAAATTGCAAATGAAGAACAGAAAAAAAGATTGATAGAAGATATAAAAAATATAGATTTTAAAAAAATAAAGGAATTATATAGTATTAGTAATAAAAATACTGATAAAGCGATAGAAAGCTATATAATAGAACATACAAAATTTGTAGATAAATATAAAATTAGTAAAGAAGAATTTGATACATATAAAAATATAGGGGAAGAAATAATAAAAAATGGTGAATATGCAGTTGTAACAATGGCAGGAGGTCAGGGAACTAGACTTGGTCATAATGGCCCTAAGGGTACATTTATTTTAAATGTAAAACCACAGCCAAAATCATTATTTGAAATTCTAGCTGATGGAATAAAAAGAGCAAATGATAAATATGGAATAACATTAAATTGGTACATTATGACTAGCACAGAGAATAATGAAAAAACACAAAAATATTTTGAAGAGCAAAAATACTTTGGTTATCCAAAGGAAAAAATTAAATTTTTCAAACAAGGAAATTTACCATTAATTAGTGAAGACGGCAAATTGTTAGTTGATGAGAATTTTCATATAAAATATGCAGCAGATGGAAATGGATGTATATATAAATCTATGAAAAAAGATGGCATTTTAGATGATATGAAAAAGAAGAATATAAAATGGATATTCATAGGTTCAGTTGATAATGCACTTTTAAATATGGTAGACCCAGTGCTTCTTGGACTTACAGTATCAGAAGGAAATAGCATTGGTTCAAAATCAGTGGTAAAAAGAAGTCCAGAAGAACCAGTTGGCGTATTTTGTAAAAAGAATAATAGACCAGCAGTTATAGAATATACAGAACTTCCAGCTGAAATGGCACATGAAAGAGATGAAGATGGAGAGCTTTTATTTGGAGAATCACATATAATGTGTAATTTATATAATATAGAGGCTTTGGAAAAAATTAGCGAAAATAATTTGCCATATCATAGTGCTCATAAAAAGGCTTCATATATGGACGAAAATGGTAAAATGATCAAAGCAGAAAAAGCAAATGCATATAAATATGAAGCATTTATATTTGATGGTTTTGTATTTTTTGATGGAATATCTATCCTTCGAGGAAGAAGAGAAGAAGATTTTGCACCTGTAAAAAATAAAGAAGGGCAAGATAGTCCTGAAACAGCCATAAAATTATATAATGATTATTGGGAGAAGATGGGGAAAATAAAATAAAAGGTACGTTTCATACAGTGTTGTGCCTTGAGCAAAATGAAAGGAATGAATTATAAAAATGGAAGAATGTAAAATTGTTAATTTATATACTTTAGATGAAACAATAGCAAAAGATTTACTAGAAAAACATGAATATCCTTGGGAAGTATTACCACATATTGAAGAATACATAAAAGAATTAGGAAAAAAATTAGATAAAGAAGAATATATACAAAAAGAAAATAATGTATGGATTCATAAAACAGCAAAAGTTTATGATTCAGCATATATAGGTGAAAATTGTATTATATGTAAAAATGCAGAAATAAGACATTGTGCATTCATACGTAAAAATGCAATCATTGGAGAAGGCACAGTTGTAGGAAACTCTACTGAACTAAAAAATGTAATATTATTCAATAAAGTACAAGTACCACATTATAATTATGTAGGAGACTCGATTTTAGGATATAAAGCACATATGGGAGCTGGCTCAATTACTTCAAATGTAAAGTCAGATAAAAAATTAGTAGTTATAAAAAACGGAGAAGAAAGAATAGAAACAGGAATAAAGAAAATAGGTGCAATGCTCGGAGACAATGTAGAAGTGGGTTGTGGAAGTGTGCTAAATCCAGGAACTATAATTGGAAAAAATACGAATATTTACCCACTTTCCTCAGTAAGAGGAGTCATAAAACCTAATAGCATATATAAAGAAAAAGGAAATATAGTAGAAAAAAATTAGTCAATCTGGGACGGTCCTTTTTTGAAAAAATTTTTCCTTTCTATAATATATATTTTACAAAAAGCAAAATACATTCTAGAGCATTTCAGCGAACGAAGCTGTTTTTTAAAAACAGCGTAGTGGAGCGTGCAAGCTGGAGCGAGTATATACGAGTGACCCGCGCCGTGAAATGTGGAAGAATGTATTTTGGGATTTTGTAAGAATTTTTGAAATAGGAAAAATTTTTCAAAAAAGGACCGTCCCAAATCAAAAAAAATAAAAAATTTTTCTTTACTTATTTAAAAAAATGTGGTATAATAATACTGTGCTATAAAGAGGAAAAGTTTACTCTTACATAACACATAAAGTTGGAAAGGAGTGACTTTAATTGTTTAATATAGGTGATAATGTAGTATACCCAATGCATGGAGCAGGAAGTATAAAGGCTATTGAGGAAAAGGAAATTTTACATGAAAAGCAGCAGTACTATGTAATCGAAATGCCTGGAGAGGTTATGGTTATGGTTCCAACTGCAAAAGCTGAATCTATGGGAGTAAGAAGTGTAATAGATAAGCAAAGTGCTAATAGTGTACTTCAAGTTTTAGAAAAAGATGAAACTGATATGTCAAATAATTGGAACAAAAGGTATAGAGACAACCTTGAAAAAATGAAAACTGGTGACGTATATCAAATTGCTGATGTAGTTAGAAATCTAAGTTTCAAACAAAAAGAAAAAGGAGGACTATCTACTGGTGAGAAAAAAATGTTGATGAATGCTAAACAAATTTTAGTAAGCGAATTAGTTTTAGCAGAACATTCTTCTAAAGAAGAAATAGAAAAATTAATCGACAATAAAATTGATATGTCATACAAAGAATATAGAGTTCCAACAGAAGCAAAAATAGATTTTAAACAAAATGCAGTTAATAAATTTATTCCTTTTGATGGAGCAGCAAATGCTTAAACATTAAAGAAAAAGGTACTTATGTATCTTTTTTTCTTGGACTTCAAAATAAATTATGTTAATTTACAAAAATTTACATAATTTGACGAAGATTGTATACATTAAGAAGGATTTAGTTTACATATGTCGAATAATATAAGTATGAGTAAAAAGAAGGATTGTTTAAAGTGAGATATAGTGATGAATTATTAGAAGAAATAAGAAGTCGAAATGATATTATTGATGTTATATCACAATATGTTGTTCTAAAAAGAAGTGGAAGAAATTATTTTGGTCTATGCCCATTTCATAATGAAAAATCACCATCATTTTCCGTTTCGCCTGATAAACAAATATTTCATTGCTTTGGTTGTGGTGTCGGAGGAAATGTATTTCATTTCATTATGAAAATAGAAAATATTAATTTTGTTGAAAGTGTACAACTTTTAGCAGAAAGGGCGGGAATAAAACTTCCGACTTTAGGTAATTATGAAGACGAAAAAATAGCTAAACTTAAAGCTAAGGTTTATGATGTTAACCAATTTGCGGCTGAATATTATCATCAAAACTTATATAAACCAACTGCAAAACCTGGTCAAGAATACATAAAAAAAAGAAAATTAGACAATAATACATTAAAGTCATTTATGATAGGTTTTTCAGGTGAATTTGATGAATTATATAAAGCTTTAAGAAAACAAGGATTTGAAGATGAAGAAATTTTAGCTTCGGGTTTAGTAAATAAAAGTCGTGAAGGAATGTACATTGATAGATATAGACATAGAATAATGTTTCCAATACAAGATGTAAGAAATAGAGTAATAGCCTTTGGAGGTAGAGTTCTAGATGACAGTAAACCAAAATATATAAATTCACCAGAAAATATTGTATATAGTAAAGGCAGAAATTTATTTGGCTTAAATGTCGCTAAGAAAAATAATCCTGGAACTATGAAAAGACTTTTAATAGTAGAAGGATATATGGACGCAATTTCTCTATTTCAAAGAGGAATTACAAATGTTGTGGCGTCACTTGGTACGGCTCTTACAGACGCTCAAGGAAGGCTACTTAGAAAATCAACTGAGCAAGTTATATTGGGTTATGATGCCGACGGAGCAGGACAAGCAGCAATTGTAAGAGGAATGGAAATTCTTAAAAATATGGGATGTGATATTAGAGTTTTGCAAATAAGTGGAGCTAAAGACCCAGATGAATTTGTTATAAAATACGGTCCAGATAGATTTAGAAAATGCATAGATGACGCAATTTCTGTTGTAGAATATAAAGTTAAAAATTTAAAAAAAGAATTAAATTTAGATAATACAAGTGATAAAATAAAATTTTTAAACGCAATAGCTAAAATTTTATCAGAAGTAGACAATAGCATGGAAAGAGAAGTATATGTAGAAAAAATCTCTAAGAGTTATGATATTTCAAAAGAAGCAATCTATGCTGAAATTAATAAAAAATTATATTCTAATAATTCCGCAAATCCAAAGGTACTTGAAGCAAGACCAAATATCGTAAGACCAAAACAAGAAGAAAAAATAGACGAATTTTCTGCTAGAAGAGAACAAATGCTAATATATTTATTAATAAACTATCCAAAAGAAAGCCTTGAAAGAATAAAATCAGTAGTTAGTCTTGATGATATAAAATCAGAAAAAAATAAAAATATAATGTCAATCTTATATGAGAAAATGTCTGCCAATGAAAGTGTAGAAAATATTTTAAACTGGTTTGAAGATAATGAAATTATTAATTATATCACAGGAATTTTAGCTTATGATTTTGAATTAACAGATATTGAAAAAGGCATAGAGGATGTAGAAAATGTATATAAGAAAAACTCGTTAGTCAAAAAAAGAGATGAAATAATTAATAAATTAAATGATAGAACAATCCCAAAAGAGGAACAAATAGAATTAGGGAAAGAGTTGAATAATATCATAATAAACTTAGCTAAAATTAAGTAGGGGGTAATTATGGATAATAAACCAGAAAAAAAAGATGTGAAAACAGCAATTAATATGATAGATAATGCTAGAATCGCACATAAAGAAAAGAAAAAGGAAGAAAATGTAAAACCTGAAATAGAAAAAATAATAAATGAAGCAAAGAAAAAAGGAAAAATAACTTATGGAGAGCTTGCTTCAAAACTAGCTGACGCAGACGCAGACCAAATTGATGAGGTTTTTAACGCTTTTGAAAGCATGGGAGTGAATGTCTTAAAAGATGATATAGATGATATTGAACCAGATGCAGATGAGCTAGAAGAAGTTGAAGATATTCCAATAGAAGAATTAAATAATGTAGAAAATGTAGATACATTAGAAGGCGTTGGAATTGATGATCCAGTTAGAATGTATTTAAGAGAGATTGGAAAAATACCGCTATTAACATATAGTCAAGAATTAGACTTAGCAAAAAGAATATTAGCAGGAGATGAAAGAGCAAAACAAAAATTAGCTGAATCAAATTTAAGATTAGTTGTTAGTATTGCTAAAAAATATGTTGGTAGAGGAATGCTATTTTTAGATTTAATCCAAGAAGGTAATATGGGCTTGATTAAAGCAGTAGAAAAATTTGATTACAAAAAAGGATATAAGTTTAGCACTTATGCAACATGGTGGATTAGACAAGCTATCACAAGAGCAATAGCAGACCAAGCAAGAACCATTAGAATACCAGTTCATATGGTAGAAACAATTAATAAATTAATTAGGACTTCAAGACATTTGTTACAACAAAATGGTAGAGAACCTACACCAGAAGAAATTGCAAAAGAAATGGAAGTGTCAGTAGATAGAGTTATAGAAATTCAAAAAATTGCTCAAGACCCAGTGTCATTGGAAACTCCTATTGGTGAAGAAGATGATAGCCATTTAGGTGATTTTATACAAGATGAAGATTCTCCATCACCACAAGAGTCTGCTTCATATACTATGTTAAAAGAACAATTAGACGAAGTAATGTCAACACTTACTCCTAGAGAAGCAAAAGTTCTAAGATTAAGATTTGGCTTAGATGATGGAAAAGCTAGAACCCTTGAAGAAGTTGGAAGAGAATTTAACGTAACCAGAGAAAGAATTAGACAAATTGAAGCAAAAGCTTTAAGAAAATTAAGACATCCAAGTAGAAGCAAAAAGTTAAAAGCATATATGTAAAATATATGTAAGAAGTATATAAACGGAAGGAGAAAGTTTATGAAAAACGTAAGAAAAATACTTGGCAAAGAAACAGGTATTACACTTATTGCATTAGCAATTACAATAGTAGTAATGATGATATTAGCAGGTGTTGCAATTGGACTAGCAATTGGTGATGGTGGAATTCTGTCAGGTACAAGAGAGGCAGTAGATATGTGGAATAATGCAGCTGAACAAGAGCAAGAAGGAGCACAAGGAATCACTGATTATATAAATGACCATTTAAATGATGATGATAATGGAAATGGTGGCGGAAGCGGAGACAATAATGAAAATGAATGGAATACAGGAACAACTGTTGAAGAAGCGAAAAATCAAGATAAACCATTTGAAGAAGATACTACAATAAAAGATGATTTGGATAATGGTGTTAGAATCCCAGGAGGATTTGAAATAGCAGATGATTCAGGAACAAAAGTAGAAGATGGAATAGTAATTGAAGATAGCGAGGGAAATCAATTTGTTTGGATACCAGCAAAAACTGGTTCAGGTGTAACAATTAATACAAGGTCAGGTGTAAAAACAATAGTATATACCAGAACAAACTTTAATAAGCAAAGTGGAAGTTATAGTGAATATTCAGAGGCACTTTCGTCAGAGGAAGAAAAAAGCGTAAATGCAAATGGTGGATATTATATTGGAAGATATGAAGCAGGAGATAAAGTTTCAACTGATGCAGGAAGGATGAGAGTAAGTGGAGATAGTCAAACCAATGAGGTCTCAATAAAAAAAGCACAAGCACCATATAATTATATAAGTTTTACTAATATGAAATATTTAGCTGAAGGAATGGATACAGCCAGAGGATACACTGCAACAACTAGATTAGCAAGTAGCTATGCATGGGATACAGCATTAAGCCTAATTCAAATAAAAAATCCAAGCTATACAACGACTTCAGCTCAAGGAAATTACAAAGATAGAGCGTTAAGTTATGCAAATATAGGTGAATCAGAAATAAGCAATAGTAAGAATATTGGACAATCAGTATTAGTACCAACAGGACAAACAACAGCAGTAAGTAATATATATGACATGGGTGGAAATCTTGTAGAATACACTTCTGAAATACATAAAAATTCCACTCAGAGTACAGATTATAGATATTGCTTCAGGGGTGGATACAATGAAAGTAATAGTTCTACTGAACCAGCAAGCTATCGTATGTATGATGCGGGCGTTCCACTTTATTATGGAACATTTAGAGTTACATTGTTTTTGAAGAATTAATATATTATTTAATAAGATATTAAAAGTTATGTGTTTTAGAAAAAATAAAGCACATGACTTTTTGACTTTTAAATCAGTATGCATGAATAAATTTATCAAATTGAAGGAGAAATGCTAATGAAGGTTTTAAGCATTATTGAACCGTGGGCAACACTCATTAAAGAAGGTAAGAAGGTAATAGAGACAAGGAGCTGGAAAACAGCGTATAGGGGAGAACTCTATATTCACGCTAGTAACAAAAAGGTGAAGAAGAGTGATCCTCATATTGCAAAACTTTTGGAAATGATTCCAAATGTTGACATGGGTTATGGGCATATTATTTGCAAATGCCAATTGGTAGATTGCATATATATGGATCCAGAATTCTTGGATGAAATCTCTAAAAATCCACAAGAGTATCTGTGTGGCGAATATAGCCTTGGAAGATATGCATGGGTTTTAAAAGATGTTCAAGTACTTGAAACTCCTATTCCTGCTAAGGGTCACCTGAATATTTGGAATTATTAAATATTTCAATTTTTTAAAAAGCTTGCATTTTATGTAATTCTATGGTAGAATAGTAATGCTTGAAAAGAGATAGAAAACTATACTTTTCAAATCCTTGCCTGCTTTTCATAGTAGGCTATAATCCATGAGGAGGTGAAAATAATGAATAAATACGAAAGTGTTATTATTATTAATCCATCTGTTGATGAAGAAAAGGTAAAAAGCCTAATCGACAAATTTTCAGAATTGATTAATAAAAATGGTAAAGTTGAAAAAGTAGATACATTAGGTAAAAAGAAACTTGCTTATGATGTAAAAAAGAACAAAGAAGGAATTTACGTTGTATTCTATTTTGAAGCAGAACCATCTCTAATTGCAGAATTAGAGAGAAATTACAGAATAACTGATGAAGTTATTAAATTTATCGTAGTAAAAGTAGAGGAATAATCAAAAAAATTGAGGGGCTGAAAGGTAGGAAAATATGAATAAAGTAATATTAATGGGAAGATTAACAAGAGATCCAGAAGTTAGATATACTCAAACTAGCAATACACTAGTAGCTTCATTTTCATTAGCTGTAAATAGAAGATTTACTAGAGAAGGAGATACACAAACAGCCGACTTTATAAACATAGTAGCATGGGGCAAAACAGGTGAGTTTTGCAGTAAATATTTCAAAAAAGGTCAACAAGTTGCAGTAATAGGAAGACTACAAACAAGAACTTGGGAAGACCAACAAGGTCAAAAAAGATATGTTACAGAAGTCATTGCAGAAGAAACATATTTTGCAGATAGCAAAAGAGATTCTCAAGCAGATACTGGCTTCGAAAATACATTTGGAGGAGATACACAAACTTCAGGTGGCGACACATCAGATTTTGAAGTATCTTCAGGAGATGACCTACCATTTTAATCAAGAAGGGGGGAAATAGTAATGGCAGATAAGAAGAATAATAGAAATAGAAGAAATAATAAAGATTATGATGATGATTACAAAGTAAGAAAAGTAAGAAAAAAAGCTTGCCCACTTTGTAGTGATAAAAACTTAGTTCTAGATTATAAAAATCCAGAACAATTAAGAAAGTTCGTAAATGAAAGAGGAAAAATTCTTCCAAGAAGAACAACTGGTGCATGTGCAAAACATCAAAGAGATATAACAACAGCTGTTAATAGATGTAGACATATTGCTATGTTACCATATAGCCAAGACTAATAAAAAAGCAATAAAGTTAGAACAAAGTTATATCTAGTTCTAACTTTATTTACATTTATATAAGGTTTTTCGTTTAGAATTAATAACATTTAATTTTAAACGAAAAATCTTATAAGAAGGGAAATTAGAATGAAAAAAAGAAATATTATCATAACAGTTGCAATTATATTACTAATTATTATTTTAATAATTATAGGAAACTTAAATAGAAATCAAAAAAATGAAGATAATAATATAAAAATAGTTACATCTTTTTATCCAATGTATATAATGACTTTAAATATAACAAATGGAATAGATGGAGTTGAAGTTGCTAATATGGCAGATAATTATATAGGTTGTATACATGATTATACACTTACAACATCAGATTTAAAAAAATTCGAAAATACAGATATTTTTTTTTTTTTTTTATATGGAATAGAAAACTTTTCGCAAAAAATCATAGATTCATACCCAAATGTTCAAATAATAGACTCTGGAAACAAAATTACTGATGTAATTCAAGAAGAAGGAGGAGAAGTAAATGCACATTTTTGGACAAGCATAGACAATTATATATTGCAAGTAAATGAAATTAAGGATAGACTTAAAGAAATAGACAAAAATAATGCAAATAAATATGAAGAAAATGCTTCTAATTATATTTCAAAATTAGAAAATCTAAAACAAAAATATAATAGTGAACTAGAACAAGTAAAAGGAAAAAAAGTTGTATCATTAAATGAAGCTTTTTCATATTTATTCAAATTTGCAGGAATTGAAGAAGAACTAATAGAAACAGACCATGAGCAGAGTGCACTTTCAGCAGAAGAAGTGAAAAATGTTATAGACATGATAAACAATGAAAACATAGAAGCAATTATCATAGCAGAAAATGATGATGAACAAAATGCTTTAGCAATAGCAAATGAAACTAATGCAAAAATTTATAGACTAAAAGATGGTATGTCTGGAGATAATTCTACTAATTCATATATTAATATAATGGAAGAAAATTTAGAGATATTAAAAGGTATAGAAGGATAATGATGAAATAAAAGGCACGTTTTATACAGTATTGTGTCTTGAGAGAAGCGAAAGGAATGAACTATAAAAATGGAAAGTTGTGGGCTACATTGCACAAAAATAGAAAATTTGTCTGTAAAAATAGGAAAAGAAGATATAATAAAAGATGTTACATTTGATATACATTGTGGAGAACTTTTAATGCTTATAGGAAGAAATGGTGCAGGTAAATCTACATTATTAAAATCAATTTTAGGTGAAATAGAGCATACTGGTACAGTAACTTTTATTGATATGAAAGAAAATAAAAAGAAAAAAATAAAAATAGGATATGTACCACAAACATTAAATATAGAAAGAGATATGCCAACTACTGTTTATGATATGTTTGCATCATATATTTCAAATAAACCTGTATGGCTAATAAAAGACAAAAAATTATATAAAAAAATTAAAGAAAGTTTGCAGTTGTTTGGAGTAGATAAATTAATAGATAAAAGAATAGGTAATTTGTCTGGAGGAGAACTTCAAAGAGTATTATTAGCATTAGCAACTACTCCAGTACCTAACTTGCTTATATTAGACGAGCCAGTTTCAGGAATAGATAGAAATGGAATAAAAGATTTTTATGAGATACTTGCAAAACTAAAAAAAGAATATGATATGTCAATTATTTTAGTATCACATGATTTAGATTTAGTTAAAAAATTTGCAGACAGAGTAATACTTTTAGACAAAACAGTTATAAAAGATGGTAGTGTAGAAGAAGTATTTAAAAGTGAAGAATTTATAGAAAGATTTGGAGAAATATAATGGAAATAATTTATAATATTTTAGAAGTAATATTGCCTTTTGAATTTATGGAATATACATTTATGAAAAATGCATTTCTAGCTATACTTTTAGTTTCACCAGTATTTGCAATAATTGGAACAATGATAGTAAATAAAAAAATGGCATTTTTCTCAGACGCATTGGGTCATTCAGCCCTTACAGGAATAGCAATAGGAATGCTTTTAGGAATGACAAATATAAATATTTCAATGATAATATTTGCAATAATATTTGCAATCTTATTAAATTTCATAAAAAACAAAACAACATATGGAGCAGACACAATAATTAGTGTATTTTCATCAATAGCCATTGCTCTTGGACTTGTAATATTAGCACAAAGCGGTAATTTTAATAAATATTCTAATTATCTAGTAGGAGATATTTTAAGTATTTCAGAAACAGAAATAATCTATTTATTTATAGCATTTATCTTAACTTTTGTGTTTTGGTATTATTTATTTAATAAAATAAATGCTGTAAGTTTAAACACAACACTTGCAAAAAGTAAAGGAATAAATGTTAAATTAATGGAAAATATTTTTGCAGTATTAATTGCTATAATGGTTATGATTTCAATAAGATGGGTTGGAATCTTGCTTATAAATTCATTAATAATTCTGCCAGCAGCTTCAAGTAGAAATATATCATTAAATATGAGAAGTTATCATTTAATTGCTATATTAATAGCACTATTTTCAGGAATCTGTGGTCTTGTGATTTCATATTACACAAATATACCAACAGGACCAATGATAGTTATAATTTCAGGTATAATTTATTTTATAACATTTGGCTTAAAAAAAATGTTGATAAAAAGATAAAACTATGTTAATATATACAAGATGCAAAAAAAGCAATTATTTCTATGGAAGGAGTGAAATTTATATGGATTTTAAAGAATGGAATGAATTTAATAAACAAGGAGAATGGACAAAGGAAATAGATGTAAGAAGCTTTATACAAGCCAATTATATACCATATAGTGGAGATGAAAGCTTTTTATCTAATGCAACAGAAAAAAGCTTAAAATTATGGAATAAAATACAAGAATTATACAAAGAAGAAAGAAAAAAAGGAGTTCTTGATGTAGACACAAAAACACCTTCAGGAATAAATAGATATGAGGCAGGTTATGTAGACAAAGACTTAGAGTTAATAGTAGGTCTTCAAACAGACAAGCCTTTAAAAAGAGCAATAATGCCTAATGGCGGTATAAGAATAGTAGAAAAATCTTGCGAAAGTTATGGATATAAAGTAGATGATGAAGTTGAAAAAATTTATCATAATTATAGAAGAACACATAATGACGGAGTATTTGCAGTATATACACCAGATATAAGAGCAGCTAGAAGTTCTCACCTAATAACAGGACTTCCAGATGGATATGGTAGAGGAAGAATTATAGGAGATTATAGAAGAGTTGCTCTATATGGAGTGGACAAGCTAATAGAAGAAAAGCAAGATGAATTAAATATTTTAAATACAGATGAATTTACAGAAGAAATAATTAGAGATAGAGAAGAAACTCATGACCAAATAGAAGCATTAAAAGAGCTAAAAGAAATGGCCGAAAAATATGGATGTGATATATCTAGACCGGCAGCAAATGCACATGAAGCATTTCAATGGACATATTTCGCATATTTAGGAGCAATAAAAGACCAAAATGGTGCTGCAATGAGTTTAGGTAGAGTATCAACATTCTTAGATATATATGTGGAAAGAGACTTAAAAAATGGTGTAATTACTGAAGAATTTGCACAAGAATTAATGGATCAATTCGTATTAAAACTAAGAATGGTAAGATTTTTACGTGCACCAGAATATAACGCATTATTTAGTGGAGATCCAGTATGGGTAACAGAAAGTATTGGAGGAATGGGGCTAGATGGAAGAACATTAGTTACAAAAAATTCTTTCAGACTACTTCATACTCTTGAAAATTTAGACCCTGCTCCAGAACCAAATATAACAGTATTGTGGTCAAAAAATTTACCAGAAGGATTCAAAAAATATTGTGCAAAAATATCAATAAATACATCATCAATCCAATATGAAAATGATGATTTAATGAGACCAATGCTTGGAGACGATTATGGAATAGCATGTTGTGTTTCAGCAATGAAAATAGGAAAACAAATGCAATTCTTTGGAGCTAGAGCAAATTTAGCAAAAGCATTATTATATGCTATAAACGGTGGAAAAGATGAAATAACAGGAAAGCAAATTGCACCAAAATTTGAAGCAATTACATCAGAATATTTAGACTATAATGAAGTAATGGAAAAATATGATCAAATGATGGAATATGTTGCAAAAATATATATTAAAGCATTAAATGCAATCCATTATATGCATGACAAATATTCATATGAAGCATTAGAAATGGCACTTCATGATAGAAAAATAAGAAGAACAATGGCATGCGGAATAGCCGGATTTTCAGTTGTTGTAGATTCACTTTCAGCTATAAAATATGCTAAAGTAAAAGTAATAAGAAACGAAGAAAGACTAGCAGTAGATTATGAAGTAGAAGGAGATTTTCCAAAGTTCGGAAATGATGATGATAGAGTAGACGATATAGCAGTTGAGTTAGTAAAAACATTTATGAAAAAATTAGAAAAACATCATATATATAGAAATGCAGAACCTACACTATCTATACTTACTATCACATCAAATGTTGTTTATGGAAAAAATACAGGAAGTACACCAGATGGAAGAAAAGCAGGAGTAGCATTTGCACCAGGTGCAAACCCAATGCATGGTAGAGACGAATCAGGAGCACTTGCTTCAATGAACTCAATTGCAAAATTACCTTATGAATATTCAGAAGATGGAATATCATACACATTTGCAATAACACCTGGAACACTTGGACATAGCGAAGAAGAAAGAATAACTAACTTAGCAAGTATGCTAGATGGATACTTCATGCAAACAGGACATCATATTAATGTAAATGTATTTGATAGACAATTATTAATAGATGCAATGAATCATCCAGAAAATTATCCAAACTTAACAATACGTGTATCAGGATATGCAGTAAACTTTGTAAAACTTACTCGTGAGCAACAAGAAGAAGTTATAGCAAGAACAATACAAGAAAGAATATAATTTTCAATCTGGGACGGTCCTAAATCGAAAATATTAAATTTGCAATCCACAATATACTTCTTTCCTATTTTGCTACGCGGGTCGCGAGATTAAACTCGCTCCAGCTTGCACGTCTCGCTTAAGCTCCTACGTAGCTTACGCTCATCTAAAATATCAAGAAGTATATTGTTTTCTTGTGAAAAAATTTTTCAATTAAGGACCGTCCCAAATCAGAAAAGGAGAAAAAATGGACTGTGAAAATGTAGTAGGGAAAATACACTCTTTTGAAAGCTTGGGTGCTGTTGATGGACCAGGAATTAGG
>CALXZS010000003.1 GCA_944393305.1 uncultured Clostridia bacterium
ATTATTTTTAATAATTCAAATGGATTATTTTCTATTATTTTTCTTTTCTCTGTTTTCAAAATAGCCTTAGCTGATTTTCCTCTATTTTCTTTTATCATTGTATAGATTAATTCTATGCTTTCATCTAATTCTTGACTTTTTTTATTACCATATAAAACTTGCATAAGTTTTTTACATGTTGTCTTCGATTCTTCTAAGCTTTTTTCAGTTAATACTTCTTCCAGTTCTATATTAGCATCTTCTCCAATTAAATATGCTAAACCATAATTACTATCTATATTTATTAATTCTTTTATTTGTTCAATACTTAAACTTTTTATTATATTTACTTGTTCATTGCTATAATCATCAATAAATAGTTTCGATTCTGGAGCTGCTCCTCTATGTAAAACAACAAATGATGGAATTACTTTGCCTTTAGCTGAAAGAAGTTTTGAATTAAAAAATACTTCTTTTATCTTTTCTATGTCTTGCTCATTTATATCTTTAAAAATAGATGATAAAAATATTTGACTTTCCATTATTTTTTCATAACTTAGTAGCTTTACATTTTCTATATCTGCATATATTAAATTTCTAATTACTTTTGCACATCTTTCATCGTGTAAATTTTTATAAATATATTCTTTCAATTCATAAGGTATCATTTCAAACATTTGAGGCTGATTACTAATAGTTTCTAATTTTACATCTAAGCTCAATTTTTCAAATATAGAATTATCTTGCATAAACATATTAATTTGTATTTCATTATTTGCATATTGCAAATATTCTATATTTTCTCTTATATATTTTATTTGACTTTCTTGATTTAAGTATTTAAAGTCATCTATTCTATTTTGTAAATGCTTTTTTTGCTTTTCTTCATCTAGATAATTAATTAATTCTGGTTTTTGATGTAATAATTGTTCTATTGTATTTTGTGAAAAATATTGCATTATATTTGGTATAACATCTAATGTTTTATTTTCTTTTAAATGCATTAAATATTCTATTTCTATGTTTTTTTCTCTATTTATTATGTCAAAAAAAGTATAATCGTTTGATTTATTAGACAAATCCATTAAATGCATTAACTCTTCTTTTTCTATATCAATACATCTTTGTGGTTCTTTTTTTAATATATTGATTTTTTGTTGTTCTGTTAAATCATTTATATTAACAATATATTTTTCTAATAATGCTGGTATTTTTTGCTCTGGTATTAAATCTAAATACAATATATTATTTGAATCATCTCGTGGAATTTTTAATGCAAATTCATCACTTAATTTTATGTATTCTGGGGCATTTTTATATCTTTCATAATCGAATTTTCTAAGTAAAAACATTCTTTTCCTTAGCTTTTGAAAAATATTTAGTTGCTTAACATTTGTCGATAGACTATTCATTTGTTCTTTCCTCCACTTATATATTATCATTATTACTACATAAAAAGCAAGCTGTTTTTAGGGACACCTCCCAAAAACAGCTACAAGTTATAAAATTATGTTAAGATGTTTTTGGGAGGTGTCCCTAAAAACATCCCTAAAAACATTCCCAAAAAATTAATATTCTAAACTATTAGGATCTAAAAGGAAATCATATATCCCCATTATTATTATTCCATTTTCATAACGAGATTTCTTTATATTATCCCCTACAATTATTATCTTTTTAAAAAAATCATTTACGTTTAATAATGATTTCTGTTCTTGTGCAACTTTTTCAGGAGTTTTCATTTCTAATGCTGATTGAATGTAAATTTTATTGTTTCCTTTATTTGCAACAAAATCTATTTCTAATTGTTTTTTACTATCTCCTTCTCTTATTTCAACAGTTCCAACATCAACATTATATCCACGTTTTCTTAATTCTAAATAAATTACATTTTCCATTATATGTGATGTTTCTTCACTTTGTCTAAAATCTAAAAATGAATTTCTTATTCCCATATCCGTAAAATAATATTTTTGAGGAGTTTCTATAAATTTTTTTCCTCTTACATCAAAACGTCTTGCTTTTTCTATCATAAAAGCATCTTGCAGATATCCTAAATAATTATATATTGTTTTGTCAGTCATTTTTGAACTTCTATCTCGTTCTTTAAATACATTTGATAATTTTAGTGGATTTGTTAATGAGCCTATATCTGATGCTATTATTTGCACCAACATTTCTAATTCTTCTTTATTCTGTACTTTATTTCTTTCAACAATGTCATTAATGTATACATTTTCTTTTTGTGTCTTTAAGTAATTTGTTTTAGCATTATCTGTTTTAGAAAGTAGTGTTAATGGTAAGCCTCCATAAGTATAATATTCATTTAACGCCTTTTCTTCACTTTGTCCATACACAGAATAAAATTCATCAAATGATAAAGGATAAACTCTTATTTCATCTCCTCTACCTCTAAATTCTGTAATAATATCTGATGATAAAAATTTTGAATTACTTCCTGTTACATATATTTCTACATTACTTATATGCATAAAACCTATTAAAACTGATTCGAACTCTTTAACTTGCTGTATTTCATCTAATATTAGGTAATATTTTTTATCATCAATAATTAAGCTTCTTATATATTGATCAAGTATATCTGGATCTAAATATTTACTATTTTTTCTCTCATCTAAACTTAATTTTATAATATGATCTTCTTTTACTCCTTGCTGAATAAGGTAATTTTTAAAAATTGGATCTAATAAATAAGATTTGCCACATCTTCTTATTCCTGTAACTATTTTTATAAGTCCATTATCAATTCTATCTATAAGTTCATTTAAATAAAAATCTCTTTTTATTTCCATATTCCAAACCTCCATTACGAATTTTTTCCGTTTACGGAACTTTTTCGTAATTATTATATCAAAAATCTTAAATTTATTCAACCTTTCATTACGAATTTTTTCCGTTTGCGGAATTTTTTCGTAATTATTATATGTGTTTTTTATATTAATATTCTTGAATGTTTTTTGGAGGTGTCCCCAAAAACAGCCCCAAAAGCAAATTATTTTACAATTCTGTGTCTTTTTGCGAAAATTGTTGTTTTTTGTTTTTTTATGTATTATAATGTAAAAAGTATTAATTTTAATTTTTTGTATAAAATATAAAATAAGAAAAGGAGAATGATTATGAAGAAAGTTTTTAGTTTTTTAATGACTATTGTTTTAGTTCTTTTATTAAGTTGTACTATGTCATTTGCAACTGGAACAGAGTCAAATATGACTAATAAAGCAGATGCAAGTATGACTTTAGTTGAAAATAATGTTAATCATATTAGTTTTGGTCAACATGGAGAATTTGAAAAAAGTTTAATAGAGTGCAATACTAACGAAAAAACTATTGATATAGGTTTAACAGTTAGAAATACTGCTGAAAGTTTAGAAAACAAGGATGCTAATATTGTACTTTTAATAGATGTTTCAAATAGTATGGTTCAAAATCAAGTTGAACTTAATGGTGAAACTGTTACAAGAAAAGAGGCTGTACTTAGATCTGCACAAACTTTAACAGATAAACTTCTTGATGTAAATCCTGACATTCAAATAGGTATTGTTGAATTTTCAACTGATCCTAATTTTTATGATGATGAAGGTAATATAGTTGAAGATGGTGGCGGATATACAAGACCTGGTACAGATAATGATGCAAGAATTCTTACAGATACTTTAACAAATAATAGAGATACTATATCTCAAGCATTAGCAACAGCTTCTAATGATGTTATGGGTGCTCAAACAAATATTGAAGTTGGTTTAGATGCTGCTTATTCACTACTTGAAGGAACAGCTAGTGAAGATGTTGAAAATTATATTATTACTTTAACTGATGGTGTTCCAAATGTTGCAAGAGGAACAGGTATTGACCCTGAGTATTCTGCTGAAACTTCTACTCCTACAAGAGAGAAATTAGAAGAATTAAATAATAATGGTGTAAATTTAATATCTGTACTTATAGAATTAGATGAAACAGAAATTGCAACTTCGCCAGAAGACCCAAAACCAACATATAGAGACGTAGCTGAAAGAATTTTTGGTACTGCTATATCTCCAACAGCTGGTAGTGTTTATTACATTTCTGATGAAGAAGTTGAAAATACTATTGCTAATACAATTTATGATAGTTTAGTTAGAGTAAATTATGTATTAAATAATGTTGTTATAAAAGATTATTTTCCACAAAACATTATAGATAATTTTGAATATGCAGAACTTACTGAAGCTAGCATGGGTGATGTTACAGCTGAAGTAAATCCTGATGATAATTCTATAACATGGACAATTCCTACTTTAGGACCTGGAGAAGAAGCTACATTTTCTTATAGATTAACATTAAAGGATGAATTCAATTCTGAAATTGTTGGAATTAATTTACCAACTAACGAAAATGTTGAAATAACTTATGATGAAAATGGTACTCCTGGTTCAGCAGAAAATGACGCTTCTCCAGTTGTAGCATTGGATGTACTTCCTAAAACACCTATTCCTCAAACAGGTATTTATACTGGTTTAGCTATTATAGGTACAGTTGCAATTGTAGGTGTAATTGGAATTGGATGTTACAGTTATATAAAGAGAAATAAATTTTAATGATAAAGAACTTTAGGGATTATTCCTTAAAGTTCTTTATTTTTATATAAAAGAACTTTAATATTAATAACGTCTATTTGAACCTCACATCATTAAAATGACAAGAGGTTCAAATTTATAATAATACATTTCAAACTAAAATTATCCATTACCATTTTATTAATTCTAAATTTTCTCCATTTATATATCTTTTTGATGCTATCACTAATCTCAAAAATAATTCATCACCCTCTAAGTATGCTTTTACAAAATTTTCCAATGTTACTTCTACATATTTTTCATTATTATCTATGCCAACAATACTTGATTTCTTTTTTAATAATAAATTTATACAATCATCAATATTAAATTCTATAAAACCATATACTTCATCATCCTGACACTTTAAATTAGTTGTAGAACCGTTATACGGAATAAGAAATATCTTTTGAAATTCTCTAACTATATAATCCTCTTTAACAATAGTTGAAACTTGTCTTTCACCCAAGTATATTAACTCTTTAAAGTCAATTTTTATTCCGGTTTCTTCTTTTATCTCTCTAATTCCATCTTCAATTTTTTCACCTGATTTGTAATGTCCACCTACTGAAATTTCTATTTTGTTTGTATCATGTACTTTATTATGTTTTGCATTTTTGATTTGAAAAATCACACTATTTTTATTCTTATTAACAATAATTCCATTAAATACTTCATGCCATAACCCCAATTTATGTGCTAATTCTTTTTCACATATTCCAACATATTCATGATTTTCATTATAAATATCAATTAATTCCATATTATCTCCTATCTTATTAAATCATCTATAATTTTCTTTTTATCGCTTTCTGGTCCATACTCAAGTTGTAATAATTCTTTTTCTTTTATCGTCTGTTGAATAACATCATATTTATTCTCTATTACATCATCAATGGTTTTCTTTCTTTTCCTTATCCATTCCAATCTTAAACTCTCCGAATCAAAAGGAGTAAAACAAGTCCTATCCAATGAAATATATTTTTCTCTATTATCCATCTCCTGTATTCTAAAAGAACTTCCCATATGTAGATTTATTTTTGGAAAGACAATAATATCCATTCTTCTTTGTTCTTCCATTTGTGTTCCTTCAAATATTTTTCCTATATCTGTTAAAGGTACTGGTACTTTATCATTATTAGTAGTTTCTTCATAAACCATTCCTATTTTCCTTTCATATAATCTTGTTTTTTTAAAATACTCATCTAAATATCTATTATTTTTTGCTGTACCACTTGCAAAAACAACTGGTATAGGAAAGTATTTCATTTCTCCCTCTTTCATGAAAACTCTATCATTAGAAACAAATCCTTTTCTTTCTAATTCTTCAGATAACATTTCAACTGCCAAAGTAGTTTTTCCACTTCCCGAATTTCCCAAAAGTAAAATTCCATTTTTGTTAAGAGACATCCCTGTCCCATGCATAAATAAATTTCCCTCATCTTCTCTTTCTCTAACTAATAATTCTCTTAAAATTCTAAATGGCCATTTTATTCCTTCTTCTCTACTATCTGTTAATATTGTATAATTATAATCATCATCTTTAATACAAACATATTCTCCATTATCAATTAAATATACCCTTTTAGACAAATCTGGTATTTCTACTTCTTTATGTACTTGGTTTTCAAAACTTTGATATAATTTACCTTTTCTTCTTTTACATTCCTCTAAGTACTTTTCAAAAATATATTTATCTGTTACATAGTCTATATTTATTCTTTTTACTTCTTTTTTAGGTATTCTGCAAGGAATATAAAATTCTCTTATATGTTCCAACTGTCTATCATAATCATTATCATTAAAAGAATTTATGCAAAAAATAATATCTCCAAAATTACATTCTATAGTTTTCTTCATAATTTTTTAAAAATTCCTCCGCATTATCTTTCATCTTTTTAAATTCTGTAATAACATCAATATTACATTCAATTGCATAATTTATTGTCAATAAATAAATTCTTAATATTCTATCGTTTATAAAATCTAATCTGCTTTCAAATCCGACTCTTTCTTTTTTAAATCTATATGATTCTTCTTCCATCACAGTTTCAACTAATTGTCCGTATAATGCAACTATCCCATCAATTTCTGAATATTTAAAATCTATATTTTTTTTAAAATCAACATCCTCTAAATATCCTAAATACATAGTTTGCAATAAAACATCTGAGATTTCATCTCCTAAATTATTTATATTTCTCATTGGCTCTTTCACATCAGAATTATTACATTTTATATCAAAAATATGCCCAATTTGAACTCCCAATTCTAATAAAACGGTCATAATATTCCATTTTTTATTTTCTGTTTTCTTGAATCCCTCTTTTAATTCTATTGCTTCGTTATAACATTCATCAATAAATTTTATCTTTACATCTTCCATCATATTCACTCCTTATACAACTCAAATTAATGTAATTTTTATTAGCATAGCTTATATTACCAATGGTTTTGCACCATTTAACGGAGAGTTCCAATAATAATTATTATTTGACTTTTCTGAAATAATATTTGAATTTAAAGCAAAAGTTAAATATGCTATATCCCCAATACTTAAATTTATCTCATATATTTTGATTTTATTTTTTTCTATTGTAATGTTTTCTTCTTTTACATTATATCCGATTTTTTCTAGTTGCTTTATTACTTTTTCTTTTTCTTTAATTTTTGAATTTTCAAACTCTTCTTTACACTTTTCTCTTTGTTCTTTTGGACAAATATTGTAATTTATACACTCATTCGTTCCGTAATATGATACAGCTGTTTTGTTTAGTGTTTGCATTAATGCGCAATAATTAGTTTGATAAATTTTTTGTTTATGATTATAATCATTATAAAAAAAATCATATGCTTCTTTAGGCCATATCGCATCTGCTATTAAGCACTGTTCTTTCATATTAAATAACTCAGGCCAAAATTTTATTAAGTCAAAATAGTCTTTTTTTATTTTTAAACCTCCTATAACTGAAGCATTAGAATATTTAAATACAAAGTCTAACATTTTTGTCATTTCTTCTCTTTTTGAATTAAGTGGAGTAATTGGTCTGTAATAATGAATTACATCTATTCCATTTTTATGTAGATTGACAAAATTTTTTCTTATTAGTTTATGATTTACATTTGGTTCTAGTTTCTGTGGCAACCCAGATAGACTTAAATATATAACAATATCATGACCTTTATCTTTAAATTGTTTCAAAAACTTTATAAAATTCTCTGGTATATAACATTTGGTTACTAATATAATTGGATTTTTCAAATTTCTTTTATCTATTTCATATAGTAACTCTTTCACATATTCCATATTTTTATTATTTAAAAACACATCTGTATTAGGCAACAAACAAACTGGTATATCCTTTAAATAGTACTTTGAATTAATTAAGTCCTCAATTGCTTTTTTACTACTTTCAAGATAAATTGGTTCACTTATATTTTTATTTGTTGATTGTAAAAAACAATATTTACAACCATTTGTGCATCCTACAACTGAATTTAATGCTAACCATGTTGTATGCATTTGAACTACATTATTCTTTTTTAAACCTTCCTCTTTCAATTTTCTAAAACATGTATCTATACTTTTCATACTAAAAATCTCCTTTTTTGATTATACGATTCTATTTTCTATAAATCAAATACTTATTTTTTATATCTAATATAAATTTGTTTTATATATTAAATAAATGTCTCATATTCTTAATAGAAGAGTGTTAAAAATATTATATAAAGCAAGATAAGTTCATTAAATAATTATGAAAAATATAGATATAATAAAGTCAAAAACAATTCTATTCTTTATTTCCATATCTGCAATCTAAAAAGGATATGCATTATAACATATCCTTTTCTATAAATAATTTCATTTTTTTTTCAAATTTTGCTTTAAAATCTATGTCTGTTTCTATTTTTTCTCTAAATATATCTCCATATAATTTTTGCTCTACATTTTTGATATTAAAATGCCTTAAAAATTCTTGTATTTGCTTTTCCTCATTTAAAGCCTCTTGGAATTCTATTTCTATAAAATTCCCTAGCATATCTACTTCATCTATGTATATTTTTAAATCTTTATATTTTCTAATTTGTCTTTTCCTGTTTATATATAAATATGGTTTCATCCCTATCAAACTTAAAAAATTTATTCCTTCTTTAAACTCTTTAAGTTTGATCTTAGATTCATTCCATGTATGTTCTTGTATCTTTTTTTTGCATTCTAAATATATTTCATCATTCTTCTTTCTTACTCTACAAATAAAGCCATATTTATTTAATGATTCAAATCCTTTCCAACCTAGTACTAAGTCTATGGTTTCGATTCTTTCTTGTATTTCTTTTGTTTCTTGCTCAATTTCCTTAATTTTTGAATCGCTTTCAATTTTAAATCTTATTTCTTTCTCTATTTCCATATATTTCCTCCTTCTACTAAACAATTTTTTCCAAGTAATTGATATGCTTTATCTAATTTTCCTATTAGTTCTTTTTCATTTCTGTTTTTTATTTCATATAATATATTTATTTCTTTATCACATAATCTGCACAACTGCACCCTGCCATCTGGAGATATAAATAAATCATTATATTTATTACAATAATCAGAAAATCTTTGATTATCTTGATTTATATTACAAAAACATTTTGCAATATAAATTTGTGCGTTATCCCTTTGATATTTTATTTTTCTTATGTATGTCATTGTTTTCTTAAAACCTTTGTCTTTAATTTTTGTTTCAAGTTCTTCTAGCGGATATAAATATTTTTTATTATTTAGAAATAACTCTACAAATTTTATCTTAATTTCTAATTCTTCTGATATTTTTATTAATTTGTCAATATTATCATCTGTATTTATACTTTTTAATAATACTGTATCAATAATTATATCTAATTTAGGGTATTCATTTCTTATTTTTTTTATTTGATTTATAATATTGTCTACATTTACATTAGTATTTGTAATTTCCCTATATTTATTATTGTTTAGTGAATGTATAGATATATTTATTTTCTTTAAATATTTACATATATCACTTTTTACTTTTAATAAATAACCATTAGTTGTTAAATATGTATTACATCCCACTTCATACAATCCCTTTGCTATATCCATTATATCTTTTCTCATTAATGGTTCTCCCCCAGATATCCTGATTTCGTCTTTTCCATAATACTTATTATATATTTTATATAAAAAAATTATATCTTCTACATTCATCATTATACTTCTTTTATCTTTTATCCCTTCTCTATGACAAAAAAAGCAATTGTACATACAATCTGAAGTGGTTATTAATCTTATTATTCCTTCATTCATTTTATTTCCTCTTCTATAAATTTTTTTGTAATATATGTTACATATTTATCAATATAAGCTATCCCTACATCAATATTTGGAAGTTTTATGTTTAATTTCAATTGTTTTAATATTCCTTCTTTTAATTCTTTGGTAACCGTCTCTTTAATTAGCCACCCTATGCCTATTCCTCTTCTTATCATATCAAGTGTTAATTCTGTTGTTGAAATTTCCATCATAGGATCAATTTGTATCTCATAGTTTTCTAGTACTTCATTTAGTTTTTTTCTAGTAGCTGTATTAGAATTTGGTAAAATTAATGGAATCTTACTTAAATTTTTATCGTCTAAGAAATTTTCTTCACATTTTTCTACCAAACTGGTATTTCCAACAAAAACTGTTTCTAATGAAGCCAATTTTCGAGTATTCAACTTTATATTAAGATTGTCAATTGGATAACTATCTATAATAAAATCCAATTCATGTCTTTCCAACATATATACCATATCTGCTGTTGATCTATTCTGTATATAAAATTTTATTCTTGGATATTTATTATGAAAATGTTCTATTTTATTACTTAAATAAAATAAACCTATATGTGTAGGAATTCCAATTCTTATATTGCCATATTTCATTTCTCTAGAATCTTTTATGCTTTGCTCTCCTAAGAATATATAATCATATGCTGTTTTTATATAATAATATAAATTTTCACCATCTTGTGTCAAAGTAACTCCTTTTGCATTTCTGTAAAATAATTTTACATCTAAGTATTTTTCCAATTCTTTTATATTATAACTTATAGCTGGTTGAGAAACAAAAATTTTTTCAGCAGCTTTTGAAAAACTTTTGTTTTCTGCAACAACATAGAAAGTTTTGTATAAATTTAAATCTATGTTTTGATTAAATTTATTCATTTTTAACTATTCTCCTATTAAATGATCTACTCCATAATTTATTATTGACTTTGTAGCTAATTTTACACCTTCCCCCAAAGAATATTCATCATCAAACCCCAATGATAAATTAGCTAGAAACACACCAGCAAGCACATCTCCTGCACCTGTCTTATCTTTGACATATTCCACTTTTTTTTCTGTATCTATTTTAAAGGCTTTATCTTTAGAAATATATTCGCATCCATCTTTTCCTTTTTTTATAATTTTTACTTTAGCATTGCAATTATATAAAAATTTGTATTGTTCATCTATAAATGCAATATCTGCCATATCAAAATTTTTCTTTATTAGTTTGCTCTCTTTATTTATATATGCCTCATGTGTATCTATACTGATAATTGAATTAGAATTTTCTCTTATATATTCTAAAAATTGCTTTTGTAGACTTGGAAAGTTAGCAGCAACATGTATATATTTCGCATTTAAATATTTTTTTGGAATATCTTCCTTCCTGGTAATAGTTTGTGGTACTACATCTTCTCTAAATAATCTTTCTTTTCCATCTTTTGTTATATAGATATGATAAAACTTTGTTGTCTTATAGTTGTTTAAAATTTTTAATCCTAATAAATCTAGGTTACGATTTTTTGTTAAAATTTTTGTATCAAAATCATTTCCTACCCTACTTACAATTCCTACTTTAGTATATAATGAAGCAGGTATAGCTGAATAATAAGCTGCTCCTCCATTATTAATTATTGTTTTATTATTATCCAATTTATACGTATTAATATCAAAAGCTATATTTCCAATAACAACTACTTCTACCATTTATTTACTAACCTCAAACTCATAATTTAATTTATGAATATTATAAAATTTATAATTATTATTTCTTATATTTAACAAATATATTATAGCATTATTTTTTTTTTATGTAAAGGGGGGTTAGTTCTTTACATTTCAGGATTTTTCACTGTTCTTTATTTTATTTTTCTATATCTGTACCTCTTTTTATAAAATCATATCCATATTTTTCTTTTAATTTATCTAAGGCATTATCAATTTTTTCTTGTTTTTCATTTTGTTTATTTTCAAACAAAGAAATTTGTTTATCTTGTTCATCAATTAAATCATCTACTCTTACTCCTACTAATCTAACTTGTGTGCCTTTTGAATATAGTTCATACATTAATTTCTTTGCTTCTGCAAATATTATTTTTGTACTGGATGTAGGAGAATCCATTTTCCTTTGATGTGAATATACTCTAAAAAATTTATCCTTTATTTGTACATTTACTACATTTGCTAACATGTTTTCTTTTCTTAATCTAAATGTTACTTGTTCTGTCAAATTTAATAATATTTTATTTAATTCTTCAATATTATTACAATCGTAAGGAAGGGTTATGGAATTTCCTATTCCTTTTGGTTTTTCTTTTTTATAATTTACCTCTGAATTGTCTATTCCGTTTGCATATTCCCATATCATTTTTCCGAATTTTCCAAATACTTTATACATTTTTTCTTTATCTGAATGTGCTAAATCACCTATTGTTTTTATGCCCATTCTTTCTAGTTTTGGAATACTTTTTTTACCAACCATTAATAGTTCACTGACTTTTAATGGCCACATTTTTGACTCTATTTCGTCTTTCCATAATGTATGTATTTTATCTGGTTTTTCAAAATCTGATGCCATTTTTGCTAATAATTTATTTTGTGATATACCAACATTTACTGTAAATTTTTGCTCTTCTTTTATTCTTGTTGAAATTTCTTTTGCAATATTTATTGGTTTTTCATTTTTGCCAATAAAATTTGTCATATCAAGAAAACATTCATCTATTGAAAACCTTTCTATTTTATCTGTATATTCTTGAAATAATTTATATAATCTATCTGAATATTCTCTATACATTTTATGATTTGATTCAAATACCTTTATTTGAGGGCATTTTTGTCTTGCAAAATATATTGGTTCCCCTGTTTTTATTCCAAATTGCTTTGCAATATTACTTTTTGCAAGCACTACCCCATGCCTTTTACTTTCGTCTCCTCCTATTATGGCTGGGATGGTTCTTATATCTATTGTAGCTCCATTTTTTAACATTTCTACTGCTGTCCATGATAAGAATGCATTGTTTACATCTATATGAAAAATTAAACGTTCCATAATATCACCAAGGATATTATAGAACGTTTGTTTTTATTTGTCAATAGGATATGTTTACTATTTTAGTTAAAACTAATAAGATTAAGCATCTTTTTTTATTTCTAAAATGATTTTTTTCAATTTAGGTCCGTCCCAAAACGAAAAAAGTTATAACTAGAAATAACAAAATATATGGACTTTGAAATATTTTTGCAATTGTGCCTAAAACAGGGATTGCTAAAACAACTTTACCTACAACATTATTTTCTTTTATTTTTTCTATATTATTATATAGGTTATTATCTCCTTTTGTAATAATGTATGTTTTTCCATTATCACTTGTTATATTGCTAATTCTTTGTATTTTAATTCCAATGTTAATTGCATTACTATTATTATTACTATAACTATTTTCATCACTATTTGTATTGTTGTATACAATAATGTCTCCCTCTTTTAAATCTTGTGTTTCTAAAACTATTAATAAATCTGACGTTTTTATTTCTGGTTTCATTGATTCATCATTATTTTCTGTCAAAATACCTATACTGCCTATTTTCACATATTCTTTTTTTCCAAAAAATTTAAAACCATTATAAACAAAACTATATATTATAAATAATATTATAAAAATTATTAAAACATATTTTATTATTTTGAGTAAAACATTTATAACAATTTCACTAAGTTTCTTCTTTCTTTTCACTATTTTTTTTCCTTCTTCGAGTTTCTTTCTTTTCACTTTTTATAATATAAAATAATGCTATGATTAAGATTATTAATACAATAACTAATACTATCATTTTATCTTGCATAAAATTAACCACATTTCCTAGAGCCGGTATTACCATTACAACTTTGCCTTGTATTTCATCATATGAAACTTCTTCTATGTCCTCGTCTCTATTATTGTCACCTTTTGTTATGTATCTCTTTTGTCCATTTTCATCTATTATGTTTATAATTCTATGCGTATTTGTTAATTCATTATCTATTTTAAATGCTATAATGTCGTCTGTATTAATTTCTTCTTCTCCTACCTTTTTTACTATTATCACATCACCTATTTCTATTTTTGGTTTCATACTTTCAGATGTAATAATATATGCTTTATATCCAAATAGATTAAAGCTTTTGTTCTCTCCAACTGAAGAAATTCCTAATAAAATTATGTTATATAACACGACAATAAATATTATAAATAGAATTATTTTTATTACTTTTACTCTTTTTTTCCTTTTTAAAATCGATTCTGTATCAAATTTCATTTCTAAATTCCTTAATTATATTTAATTATATTAAAGTTCAAGCCAATTATTTCAATATAAAATTAATTATATTCTTAGCTTTAATATATGTTCTTAAGCATTTCAAGTGAGCGTAGGTGACGCAGGAACGAAGCGTA
Source organism: uncultured Clostridia bacterium (assembly GCA_944393305.1). Lineage (GTDB taxonomy): Bacteria > Bacillota > Clostridia > TANB77 > CAG-508 > CAG-793. The sequence goes on from CALXZS010000003.1 coordinate 14,351, forward strand.
ACGAGCGAGCGCTGAGCGCAAGCGAACCGCGAAGTGAAATGCGAAAGAATTTATATTAAAGCTTAAATAAAATATTCTAATTGTATATTATAAAATTATTATAACCTTTAATTATTAAATTCAGTTGTAAATATCAAGAATATTATTTAATTATTATATAGTCATAAACTTCTCCTATATAATTTTGTCCATCATATAGTTTATACACAAGCTTATATGTTCCTGTGATTAAATTATTTTTAAGTGTATATATTTTCTGACTGGTAGACATAGGTTCATCTGTTAGCAAATATTCTTTTTCTACAAATGAATTTGTCAAATCATCTGTTACATAGTCTTTTAAATCTACTTTTTCATATCCCATAGAATATATGTCTGTATAATCTCTTCTATATAAAGAAACTGTAATTGCTGGATTTGCTAATCCTGATGAATATTGCAAATGTACTAGTAAATTATTATTTCCATTCAAATTGTTTCCTGTTTCCTTATCTACAATTGTATAACTATCTGCTATATCCATTTTCAATCCATAGCTTGAATTAATAATTGTTGTCGTTAATTCTGTTTCTGCTGATGATTCCAATCCAAAATATATTCCATCTGGTGAACCAAATGTTTCAATTTTTATTGTATATGTTCCTGTTGCTAAAGTAGAATTTCCTTCTGTATTGATTTTTATTTTTGATAATACATTTGAAACTTTATCTGCTATTTTTATTCTTGTTGTTCCATCTATTCTAGGATAATATTTTTGTCCATCAATTTCAAAGTTTATTCCAAATAAACTATCTAAGCTTAGCTGGTTACCATTAATATCATAAATGGTTATCATTATTCCCATTTGTTTTTCGAAATATTCTGTATCATATATTGTCGTTGAGTTTATAATTGCTTGTCTAAAATCTGTTGTTACTTCTAGGTCTATTGGATTTCCTAGATATGCTGTATTATTAATTTTTCCTGTTACGTCAATACTAGATTCCCTATCATAAATGCTATATCTCATGATGTCTCTTTGAATACCTAATACCCCTAAAAGAGTTTCATTATTTCTATCTCTTAATTCCATCAGTAGATTATTATTTTGAATATCTTCTGGAATTTCGGCCTCTGAGAATTTTATATGGAATATAAAGTTTTCATATAAAATATCTTGGTCTTCATTATAATATGTATCAAAGGCTTGGCTTTCATTAAAATATTCATTCGTACTTCCCATTGCCAAGAAATCCGATAATCTATATTCAAATTTACCATTTCTTTCATCTTCTTCTGTTACAACATAATAATATTCTTTATTTTCAACTAAATCTAACATTACTATTCTTGTATTTGCTTGTAAAGAATATTCATTTCCATTTGCATCTCTTGAGATTAGCACTCTATAATCAGTTCTTATATTATTGTAATATTCGCTTCCAGAAAAATCATTTATATATAATGAATAATATGCTGAGAAAGCACTTTTTGGTGTTATACTTGTATTTGTTGATGTAAACAGACTATACTCTTCTCCTGGAGTTATCGCCGCTTCATAATAGTCATCTTGGTATAGTGCAGTTGTAAGAGTTATATTTATATCTATATAAGATACATCATAATTTAAGTCATCTACTGGAATTAATGCTTGAAGTCTTATTCTTACATCTCCTAGAAGTTTTTCTTCTGTAATATTTATTGAGTGGAATAAGCAGAAATTTAATGTTGGGGTAAATGTTGAATTGTCTTTTTTATATGTACTATCTCCTGTATAACTTCCCCCTAATTCTGTTAAAAATGTTGTATGTCCTGCATTTTGCCAACCATTATTTCCAGATTCCATTGTAAGTCCAAATATATTATTTGCATCTTCTTCATTCTCCGCTATTTGCTGAATTTCACTTGGGTCTACTAATGAAATTCCTTCATCTAGTCCAGCTGAAAATCCTACTAAACTGAATGTAATATTTTGATTTGAAAATCCCATTAGTGATAATTCATATGTTCCAAGTGTTGCATATTTTGATGCTGACAAAGAAATTTCAAATGTTGTAACATCCATTTGCTCTCCTACAAGCCATATATAGTAAACATCATCTTCTGGTGTTGTTTCTATATATCTCATTTGAATTTTACCTTCATTATTATAGTTTGTATAAAATCCATCTATACTTGTATCATGATTATCCATATGTTGTGCCATTGCATAAGAGTTTGAAGAAAAAGTTCCTTCATTTGTTATTTCATCACCGTTTTTATAGTTATAATTATAAAGTCCTGTTGATGTACTTGGGTTCATTCTATTAGTAAACATTCCTAAGAATATCATTCCATGTACTTGTCCATAAGCAGTAACCTGTTCATTTGTTGCTATATTTAAGTTTTTACCTTCTGCCATATAAATTCTATTATCTACATTTTGAGTAACAGTTCCTGCTTCTTCATCAATTGTTACATATCCTTTTACTTCTTCTCCATTTTCATCAACTAAACTATTTAATTCTGTAAGTAAGTTTGCTCCATAGTTTAAATATAGTGTAGAATTATTTTTTAAATTTACTACATCAACTCTACTTAGTGTAAAATATTCATCAGAGTATTCATTTGTTCTATCTGTTGCTCCTGCTAATGCAATTGCAGAATTACTAATTGTTGCTAAATTTGTTCTTTGAATTGAGATATTACTCTTTGGGTCATCTGCTGTTCCATAATTTTGTATTGTTATTTTACTTTCTCCACTTGTACTCGATGCATTTCCTGAGCCAAATATACTTCCGTCAATATCAAATTCCTCATGTCCATTTGCATTTATTTGAATATCTATACCTTTTGTAACACTGATAAATGAGAAATCGTATATTTCTGAACCAGATTCATTAGCTTCTCCTCCACCAAATACTGTTCCTTTTATATATACATCTCCTAGTTCTAGTGAAGTATTATTTACTGCATCATATCCTATATTTGTTTTTGTTACACCATATACAACTGATGTATTAGCTCCACCATATACGTTTCCACCAATTTGACCGCCAACTATATTTACTGTACTTACTGAATTATTTAGGTCTTCTGTTCCTGTCGCTGCTTTATTTCCTCCACCAAATACATTTTTTCCAATGTTGGTATTTTTTCCATCAACTATTAAGTTTGTATTTCCATATACAATTGCAGTTGCGCCATTTCCTCCTGCATATAAACTTTCACCTAATGTTGAATTTTTTACATGCACAAAAGTATTTTCAGTTACTTCTCCTTCATTTCCACCACCATATACATTATTTCCTATTGTGGCATTTTCTACATTAAGGTTTGTATTTGTATTTATTTTTGCTCTATTTCCTCCGCCATATACAAAACCTGTAACTGTTCCATTTATATTTACATTTGTAACATCTGTTACTGCTCTATCTCCTCCGCCGTATACATTTTCTGCTTTTCCTCCAGAGTTTACTGTTACATTTGCTGTAACTGTATTTCCACCTTGATTGTTTCCGCCATAAACATCTCTAGATTCTCCTGACTCTAGGATTACAAAGCTTTCATTTACAGTTCCAGATGTATTAGATCCTCCATATATGTCATATACATTGGCTCCATCTAATGTAACATTGGTTGTTATTACATTTGCTGAATATCCTCCACCATATGCACTATTTATATAATTGTCTGTACCAAGAAGATTTACATGGCTTACTTCACTATTTGCCATATTTCCGCCACCATAAACAGCTTCTAGTATTGTTCCACCATTTATATTTACATTTGTATTTACAGTGGTTCCTCCTTGGTTATTGCCTCCAAAAACATTACCTATTTCTCCACCCGTCATTTCTACATGACTTTCGTTTATTGTACCATTCGTATTTGAACCACCAAATACATTTTGGGCTTTTCCCCCTTGTAAATATACTCTAGGATTTGAAACAGCAGCCATATTTCCACCACCATAAATTGTATCAGTGGTTCCTCCAGTTACAGTTATATTTGTTTCATCAACACTTGCAGAGTTTCCTCCTGCAAATACTCTATTCTGTGTTCCTCCTGAAATTTCTACATTTGCCTCACCTATTACAACTCCTAAATTTCCACCGCCATAAATATCTCCTGTATGGTTTCCTCCTTGTATTTTTATATTTGTTGTTCCTTCTGTTTTTGCATTATTTCCTCCACCATACACTTCTACATTTAAATCTGCTGATATTGTTATATTTGATGTTCCTGTTAGTTTTGCCATGTCTTCATATCTAGTAAGTCCTGCACCGGCACCAAATATAGCTCCATTTATTGTTGGTGTTCCTGAAATATTTATATTAGAGTTTCCTTCCATTTGTGCTAAGTAAGGCTTGCTTGACAAATCATAACCACATCCTGCTGCATATACATTTCCATTTATTACAGGAGAACCAGAAATAGTTATATTACTATCTCCATAAAGTGTTCCGCTATCGTCTGCTGTTACATCTTCTGTTAAATATTCTGTATATCCATATCCTCCACCATAAATATCTCCTCTTATTTTACCTCCAGTTATGTTTATATTTACACTTGTATCAAATTCTTGTCCATAGCTTTTATATTCATCTGAAGAGTTTTCACTATATCCTGTAACACCTCCAGCTCCTGCGCCATAGATGTTTTCTATCACTTCTCCACCAGAGATATTTATTGTAGATGTTCCATAAAAATATGAATCACACACTATTGTTGATGGGAACCATCCTCCATCAATTGCATCCATGTTTCTTCCTAAGCAACCTCCATATAGTTCTGTAACACTTCCGCCTTCTATGTTTATTTCTACTATTCCTAGGAATGTATTTATTGGATAGTTCCATCTATTTGGTCTATCACTTGAGTCTCCAATACTACCTCCACATAGTCTTCCTACTGTACCAGATATGATATTTTCTGTTACTACTGAATAGTTATTTCCACATGCTGAGCCTCCTACAAGTAGGTTTACATCATAATCATATTGACTTGCTGTTGTACTGTTTTTTATATCAATTGTTATATCTATATGAAAACTATCTTCCATTGATGAGCCCATGAAATTGTGTGAAATATTTTGTTGTAGGTTAGCAGAACCAGTTGTACCTGGGCTTCCGCCTCCTATAATTCTGGCATAAGTACCACTTTTTATTAATATTTTTGGATTGTTTCTAGGTAGTCTTGCTTCATTATATCTAAGCCATCCACATATTATATGGAATGCTGGGGCATTATTTCCAAGTAGACCTTGGTTTGAATTAGCTGTTGCATAATTGTTCATTACTAATCCTTCGCCCATCGTTAAGCTATATCCTTGCAAATAGAAGTATACTTCGTTTCTATTTCCATAGAAAGTTAGGTACTGAAATGTTGTATCTCCATTTAAGTATCTATATGAACTTGAATTTCCATAGAAGTATAAATTTGCATTATAATTTATACCTCCGTATATTCCTGTTATTGTTACATTTTTATTATATGTTGAACTTGTTTGTTCTGTAAAATAGCTATTGTTTGAATAATTTCCCATTATTACTATAACATTATTTTCTCTTGGAACATTTGCTTCAAGTTTTCCATAAGCAGTACTCATTGTTCTTACTGGTGTTTCTGGCGTAAATCCATCATTATAATCATTTCCGCCATTATAATTAACATATATTACATTTCTATCACCATATACAAATGACCCTTCGACATTGAAAGTATAGTTTGTTGTATTTGTTCCTACTAATTTATATTCTTGTCCATTTTGTAGATTGTCAAGGGAAAGAGTAATTTCTCCATCTAATAAAGTTTCTTCTATTCCTGCTAAATCTAATGTATACCACTGATATTCATAATCATTCAAGTCTACAAATTCTAGTGCTTCTCCTGCTAATCTTGCAGTTACACTATTATTTTCTTCATCAATGTCAAATTCAAAATATAATGAAAGTCTTGGTATTGTAAAATACACATAGGCATAATATTCTCCATCGCCAATTAAAATATTAAAATTATATGCTCTATCAAATGAAGACTCTTGTATTATTTGATTTTGATCTCTTAAGTTCTCTTGCAATACTCCCTCTAAATACCATTCATAGGTATATGGACCTGTGCTATATGTATCATCTACATTTATTGTATATGTTGGTTTATTAGTTGAATCAACTGATACATCAAATCTTTTTATAAATGAAAATGTTCCATTTTCAAATTTCCAATTTAAATATTCATTACCTGAATTATTATTGAAATTACTTAATAAATTTTCTATATTTGACGTATATATTCCTTTATTAACACCCTGTACTCGTCCTATATCATTTCTTCCTGATGATATTCTTGATGTAGATGTTCCTGAAGTTTCAGTAGCATTAAAAGTTGTTCCATTTGCACTATAACCACTATAATAACTTGTCATTGTTAGATTTCCAGAATCATTACCATTCCATATTGTTGCATAATTATTGGTATTATCATAATTAGTATTATTTATAAGACCGGCAAATATTGGTCCAATGTATCCATTAGAATTTATTGTCCCTACATATAAGCAATTTTCTGGCCACACTGCTTGTGAACGTATTGTTCCTACAATTCCTCCAGTATGATATTGTGCATCACTTGTTTCTGAACCAGTTCCAAAAAAGCCTGAATTTTTATCTGTTGGACTACTTAAATTTATTGTAGTATTAACAAAACAATTTCTTAATTCATATCTTGCATTTGTACCTGGGTCTGAAGTATTTCCATTTGTATTTTGCACATAACCAACAAGACCTCCTACTGCATATCTAAATTTAGGGTCTTGCACAGTCATTCCTCCTGTATCACTTATGGTACAAGAACTTGCAATACAGTTTACAATATGCGAATTTCTATACATTGTTCCAGTTAGAGTTCCAATTTGAAATCCTTCTTCATTTGTAGGTGGATCTCCAAACCAGTCATTTCCTCCACCAGTGTCTCCATTTGTACTTATTGAAACATTAATATTTTCTAGTTGCAAATTTCTTATTATTGTTTCTGAATTACCTCCACCAATACTTCCGAAAAATCCATAAGACTCTATTTCTTCGTCCGGAATTCGAGTTATTATAATATTTGCATTTGTAATAATATGCCCTGCTCCATCAAATACACCCCTAAAAGAATTGTCTATATTTCCAATTGGAGTCCAATCTCTTCCATTTAGGTTTATATCTGTTGCAAGTTGAAAATATGTATTTTCATATGTTGTTCCACTATTTACTCTATCTGCTAATAGTTTTAATTCATCTCCTGATATTATTAAATATGGATTGTTACTACTTCCATCTCCATATTGAAAATCTTGTGCAGTTCCACCTTCCCAAGTATTTCCATCTAATAAACTTATACTTCCTCCTGCATACGTTACAATTTCTGCTTCATTCTCTTCTAATACTGCATATACTGAAAAACTCTCTGCTTTAAAAGATATATTTTTTCCTTCATTTTCAACTGAGGTTACTTCTTGTCCTTTTTCTTCAATATGTACTACTCTATATTTTGATTCACTATTTTCTGCAATATCTGTAATTGTTACTTCTACTTCTTCACCAAAACTTTTTGGATTATATTCTTTTTCATTATTTATTATTTTAATATCATATGCTGTTTTAAAGTTTACATTATTTATTAAAAATTCATCTAGTTGGCTTGTAATATCTTGTTCTGAGACAGTTTTTATGTCTATACTAGAGTCAATTGGCATATATCCTTCTACTATGATTTTTCTATTATCTATTTCCTTGGCAATATTTTTATAATACAATGT
>CALXZS010000004.1 GCA_944393305.1 uncultured Clostridia bacterium
TATTTTTATTTTTTTATTTATTTTATTTTTTACATTATTTTTGTTTATTTTATTTAATTTATTTTTTATTTAATAAAAAGTCAAAGTAAGACAGTTTATTTCTAAACTAAATCTCGAACTTTGACTTCGATATTTTTTATTTATTTTTTATCTATTACTATTCTTCTTCTAGGATCTTCTCCAATACTATATGTTGTTACATATTTACTATTTTGTAATTCCGTATGTATTATCTTCCTTTCATATGAAGACATCGGTTCTAAAACTATTTTTTTACCATTTCTTTTTACTGTTTTTTCTAATTTTTTTGCTAATTCTTTTAATGTTTCTTCTCTTTTTTCCTTATACCCACCTATATCTACTAAAACTCTTACTCTATTTTGAGCGTCTTTATTTCCAATAGCAGATAATATTGTTTGTAATGCTTTTATTGTATCTCCTCTATACCCGATTAATTTTGTAGCATTATTTCCTTTTATTTCAATATTTATAGTTTTATCTTCTTTTTTCATAGAATATTCAAGGTCACCAACTTGTTTTATAAATGTATTTAAAAAATTATTAATATTTTTTTCACATTTTTCTATATCTTCAGGTTTTACGTTTTCATCTTTATGCTTTTTTTCTTCATTTTTTTCATTTTTCAAAGTCATTTCAACTTTAACAACTCTAGGCTCTAAAATACTAAAAAAACTTCTTTTTTCTTCACTTTCTAATATTCTGATCTCAACATCTTCTCTTCTGCATTTTAATTGTTTTAAACCTTTTTCTATTGCTTCTGTTGAAGTTTTACCTTCTACAATGATTGGTTTTTCCATTTAATTATGCCTCCTCTTTTTTCATAACTTTATTAAGTATAAGCCTTTCACATAATTGTAATATATTTTTAACTAGCCAATATAAAGATAAACCTAAAGGTGCAATAACTGCAATAGCTATGGACATAATTGGCATCATATAATTCATACTATTGGTCATTTGTTGCATACTCTGCAATTGCTCATCCATCGTCTCTTCATTTTTTCCATCTGTAATAGCAACTTTCTTCTTTTTCATTTCTTTATCTAATTTTTCTTTTTCTCTCTGTTCTTTACTCTTATTTAAATTCTGCATTATTTTAATATTAACAAAAGTTGTTACAACATATAAAATAGGAATTATTAATGATTTTATATCATTTAAATTTTGCATTGGAACTTTACTTAAATCCAATCCTAAGAAATCCATATTTATATATACATTTTCATCTTCATCTGCTTTTTCTTCTATTATTTTTATCTCTGGATATGAAGTAGATTCTCCATTTTCAGTTATTTCTTGTTGATATTTTTCTAATAGTGCTGGATCCACTTTTTTCATATATGTAAGTGGTCTACTAACTAAATAAAACACTGATAAAAACAATATTAATTGTATAATTGAACTTAAACATCCAGAAAAAGGACTTACTTTTTCTTTTTTATATAGTCCCATTACTTCTTGATTTAAAAGTTCTGGATTATTTTTATATTTAACTTGTAATTTTTGCATTTCCTGTTGTATTTTTGCTGACTTTTTAAGTGATTTCTGTTGTTTTATAGAAAGTGGCAATAAAACAATTTGCAGTATAACAGAAAATATAATTATAGCCCAACCATAGTTTTGTAGCCACATATATAGGTAATTTAATAAATACCCAAATAGATTTGCTAAAAATCCCATTATTTATCTCCCTTCATTTTAATGGATCATATCCTCCCTTTGAAAAAGGATTGCATTTTAATATTCTTTTAATTCCTAAAAATAGACCTTTTATACATCCATATTTCTCAATTGCTTGTTTCATATATTCAGAACAAGTGGGATAATATTTACAATTAATTCCCACACTTGTAAAGCATGGAGAAATCCATTTTTGATAAATTTTAATTAACCATATTAGAAATTTTTTCATTTTTCAATCCTGAATTTAAAAATATTCTCCTCATATCTTCACAAATAATAGAATAAGATAATTCTTCAATATCTGCTTTTTTATTCCATATAATAACTATATCATAACCACTATTACAATTTTTTATATTTTTTTGATACACAGCCCTTATAACTCTTTTTATTCTATTTCTTTTTACTGCATTACATAATTTAGAACTTAAAGCAATACCTAATCTATTATATTTTAGCCTATTTTTCATAACATAAACAATTATTTGATTACCTACAAAATATTTTCCTCTATTAAAAACATTTTTAAACTCATAATTCATTTTTAATGTACTTATTTTTTTCATAACCATATACCTTAAAAAAGGTCACCATATATTGTGACCTCAACAAAAAGTGCCTTACGCGCTTAATTTTTTTCTTCCTTTTGCACGTCTTGCTTTTAATACATTTCTACCTTGTCTTGTAGACATTCTTTTCATAAATCCATGCTCTTTTTTAGTTTGTCTATTTTTTGGTTGATAAGTTCTTTTCATTTATATTGCACCTCCAATTCTATTGCAAAAATATTATTCAATCGTAATACCTATTATAACCCTAAAGCACCAATTATGTCAATAGAATCAGCTTAAATTTTTTTTTAATTTATTCCATTTTTACTTGACTAATTATGACAATTTTTGATATTATTATAGCAAAATATGAGATTAAAATATACTAAAGAAAATGTTATTTAAGGAGTTTTCCACAATTTATGCATAAATTGTGGATATTAAATAACTTTTTTATTTTTGCAATTAAGGGGTTGAAGCAGATGTCAAGCGAAAATCTAAAAGAACTATGGAGTAAAGCAAAAGAACTTTTAAAAGATGAAACAACAGTAATTACATATCAAACATGGATTCAGCCACTAGAGCTAAAGAGCGTTAATAACAACGTTATAGTTTTAGTTGCTTCAAACCCATTTCAAAAAGATACCATTGAATCAAGGTATCTAACTTTGTTGACCAATACATTTAATTTTATAACTAATAAAAAATGTAATGTAATGATTAAATTAAAAGATGAAGAAGATGAAATTCAAAATAGTGTAAAGCCTATTGCAAATAATAAAAATTTAATTAATTCAGGTTTAAACCCTAAATATACTTTTGATACTTTTGTTGTTGGAAGTAATAATAAATTTGCTCAAGCAGCAGCAATGGGTGTAGCAGACAATCCAGGTTCAAAATATAATCCATTTTTCATTTATGGTGGAGTAGGTCTTGGAAAAACTCACTTAATGCATGCAATTGGTAATCAAATTTTAATGAATAACCCTAATTTAAATATTTTATATGTAACATCAGAAACATTTACTAATCAATTAATAAATGCACTTCGTGACCAAGCAACAGAAAAATTTAGAGAAAAATATAGAAATATTGATGTTTTATTAATAGATGATATTCAATTCATTGCTAATAAAAAAAGTACGCAAGAAGAATTTTTCCACACTTTTAACACACTTTATGAATCTGGAAAACAAATTGTATTATCAAGTGATAAACCACCAAAAGATATAGAACTTCTTGAAGATAGGCTTAAATCCAGATTTGATTGGGGATTGATTGCAGACATATCTAACCCAGATTTTGAAACTAGATTAGCTATTTTAAGAAAGAAAACACAATTAGATAATATTATTATTGATGATGAAATATTATCTGCAATTGCAACAAGAGTGGATACAAATATTAGAGAATTAGAAGGTACTCTTAATAAATTAATTGCAAAAGCGTCATTAACAGGTAGTCCAATAACAATGGAAATGACAGAAAGAGCAATAAATGATATTGTAGCAAAACAAGATAAAGTTATATCTTCAGAATACATACAAGATGTAGTAGGGAAGTATTTTAGCGTATCTCCAGCTGATTTAAGAGGAGCAAAAAGGTCTAATGATGTAACTTTTCCTAGACAAATTGCAATGTACTTATGTAGAAATGTTGCTCAGATGTCATTACCTCAAATAGGTATTGATTTTGGTAAAAGAGATCATACCACAGTAATGCATGCTTGCAATAAAATAGAAAAAGAAATTAAAACAAATTCCAACACAAGATTAATTGTGGAAAGTGTGAAAAACATCCTACTTTCCGACAAATAGTTGCAACAACTGACAAAAGTAGTCATTAGTAAAATTTATGTTTGGAGAATCAATGTTTGATACCACATAGGTGTAATTCTTCTTACGGAACAGCCACATTGGTTATCCACAGGGTACCTGTGAATAACCTGTGGAAAAGATGTGGATAATTCAAAATGTGGACAACTTTTTGAATTGTGTGGATAAAATTCAAAGTTATCCACAGAGTTATCCACACCTATTTCCGTAGGGATTCAAGGCTTTTGATGAGTTATCAACACAATCCACATATACTATTACTACTACTACTATAAATATTTATATTATATAAAAGAAGGAGAAAAAAGAAGATGAAAATTATTTGTGAAAAGGAAAAAATCCTTAAAGCCCTTAATTCCGTAACAAAAGCTGTCGCTGTTAGAACAACAATGCCTATATTAGAAGGTATATTAATTCAAACAAATGAAAATGATATAAAATTAACATGTTATGATTTAGAATTAGGTATAGAATATATTATTAAAGATTGTAATGTACAAGAACAAGGTGCAACAGTTGTAAATGCAATAATGTTTAGTGAAATAATTAGAAAATTACCAGATACAGAAATAAAAATAGAAGTAAATGAAAAAAATTTATTGGTAATAGAATGTGAAGGTTCTTTATATAAATTAGCAACAATGAATCCAGAAGAATTTCCAGAATTACCAGAAATAAATGTTGAAAATTCTATTGAAATAGAACAAAATACATTAAAAGATATGATTAGGAAAACAATATTTGCAATAAGTACAGAAGAAAATAGACCTATATTTACAGGATGTTTATTTGAAGTAAAATCAAATAAACTAAATGTTGTTGCAGTTGATGGATTTAGATTAGCATGGAAAAGTAAATTTTTACAAACAAAAACTAATGATTTTTCTGCTGTTATTCCAGGAAGAACATTAACTGAAATAAATAAAATATTAACAGATTCTTTTGAAATAGTAAAAATAGGATTATCTAAAAACCAAGCATTATTTGAAATAGAAAATTGTAAAATAGTAACTAGACTTTTAGATGGAGAATTTTTAAATTATTCAAGTGTTTTACCTCAAAAATGGGAAACAAGAGTAAGAGTAAATAGAAGTTCTATATTAAATTGTTTTGAAAGAATAAGTCTTATTTCATCATCTAGTATTGAAAAAGAAAAAAAATATCCTGTTAAAATTACAGTTGATGTTGGAAAAATTACAATTTCTTGTACTAACCAAACTGGTGACGCAAAAGAAGAGTTATATGTTACAACTGAAGGAAAGAATTTAGAGGCAGGATTTAATCCAAAATATTTCCTAGATGTTTTAAGATCTATTGATGATGAAGAAGTATTTATAGATTTTGGAACAAGTATTTCACCATGTATTGTAAGAAGTATTGAAGAAACTGGTGATTATAAATATATGATTTTACCAATACGTTTAAAAAATGAATAGTTATCCACATATTATGCATAACATGTGGATAAAACTGGAGATAAAATGTATATAGACAATTTAAAAATACAAAATTTTAGAAATTATGAATATCAAGAAATAAATTTAGAAAATAAAATTAATATTTTTTATGGAGATAATGCGCAAGGAAAGACAAATATTATAGAATCTATATTTCTTTCTGCTTTTGGAAAATCTTTTAGAACAAATAAAGATAAAGAATTAATAAAAAAAGGAGAAGATTTTCTAAAAATACAAACTCATTTTCAAAAAAAAGATAGAGATGGAAAAGTAAGAATAGAAATATCAGATAAAAAAAATGTCTTTTTAAATGATGTAAAATTAAAAAAGCTTAGTGAACTTTTAGGAAATATTAATTTAGTAATATTTACACCAGATGATATTAATTTATTAAAAAGTGGACCTAATTTGCGAAGAAAGTTTTTAGATATGATGATTGGACAACTAAGACCAGCCTATGTTTTAAATCTTAATTTATATTTAAAAACTTTAGAACAAAGAAATAATTTTTTAAAACAAAATGTAAGAAACGAAGAAATGCTTGAAATATGGGATGAAAAACTTGCAGATTATGGTACGAAAGTATATTTTTACAGAAAAGAATTTTTAGAAAAAATTAAAGAAAAAATAGTAGATATTCATTCAGAAATAACAAATGAAAAAATAGATATAAAATATTTATCAAATTGTGAAAGTAAAGAAATATTTTTAAATAATCTAAAAAAACAAAGAAAAATAGATTATATTAAAGGATATACTAATTCAGGCGTTCATAGAGATGATTTTTCTATTTATATAAATGGTGAGCCAGTAAATATATATGGCTCGCAAGGACAAAATAGAACAGCCATATTATCTTTAAAATTAGCAGAATTAAATGTTATTTATGATGAAATACAAGAATATCCTATTTTGCTATTAGATGATTTTATGTCTGAATTAGATGAAAAAAGAATTTCTAATTTTTTAAATAATATTAAAAATATACAAGTCATTATAACTTGTACAAAAAATATTGAAATTAATAATAGTATTTCGTACAATATTGTAAAAGGAAAAATTATTAAATAAAGGAAATTAAAATGGTATTTAAAGAAGAATTGAAACAGTATAGTGATTTAATTGATAATGAATTAGAGAAATATATTAGAAAAGATAAATGTTTAGAACAAAAGTTAAATGAATCTGTTAAATATAGCTTGATGGCTGGAGGAAAAAGAATAAGACCAACTTTGATGATTGCAACATATAAATTGTTTAAAGAAGATTACGAAAAATGTTTTCCTTTTGCTGTTGCTATGGAAATGATACATAATTTTTCTTTAATTCATGATGATTTACCTGGAATAGATAATGATGATTTTAGACATGGAAAACCAACTAATCATAAACAATTTAATGAAGCAACTGCAATTCTTGCTGGTGATAGTTTATTAAATTATGCTTATTTAGTTATAAGTCAGGATTTAAAAAATAATATGACAAAAGAAAAAATCGAAGCATTTTATGAATTAGCAAATGCAGTTGATAGAATGATTATTGGTGAATATGTTGATACAGAATATGAAGGAAAAAAAGTATTAGAAGACGAATTAGAATATATGCACAAAAATAAAACAGGTGCATTAATAAGAGCTTCAGTTAGAATAGGAGCAATTTTAGCTAATGCAGAAAAAGAAGATTTAGAGAAATTGACTTTATTTGCTGAAAAAATAGGACTTGCATTTCAAATAAGAGATGATATTTTATCTGAAATTGGCAATGAAAAAATATTGGGTAAACCAGTTGGAAATGATAAAAAGAGAAAAAAATGCACATATGTAAGTAAATATGGTTTAAAAAAGGCAGAAGAAGAATTAAATAAAAATATAGATGAAGCAATAAACTTGATAAATTATTATGAAAATAAGGGAGAATTTTTAAAAAATATTGCAAATTATATAAAAGATAGAAATAAATAAAACTTGACAAATTTCAAAATTAAAAATAAACTATAATAAGACTAACAAAAGAATTTAGACAGGAGGATATATAATGGAAAAATATGATCATGCATATGGTGCTAATCAAATACAAGTTTTAGAAGGCTTAGAAGCAGTAAGAAAAAGACCAGGTATGTATATAGGAAGCGTTTCTAAGAGAGGATTACATCATTTAGTTTATGAAATTGTAGATAACTGCGTTGACGAAGCTTTAGCAGGTTATTGTACACATATAGAAGTAAAAATAGAACCTGGAAACATAATATCAGTATCAGATAATGGTAGAGGTATTCCAGTTGAAATACATCCAAAAACACATATTTCTGCGGCTGAAACAGTATATACTGTTTTACATGCTGGAGGAAAATTTGGTGGAGACAGTGGTTACAAAGTTTCTGGTGGTCTTCATGGTGTTGGTGCATCTGTTGTAAATGCTTTATCAGAATGGACAGAAGTTACTATAAAAAGAGATGGTGGACTTTATCAAATGAAATTTGAAAGAGGAAAAACTATTCAAAAATTAACAAAAATAGGAGAAGCAAAAGATACTGGTACAAAAGTTAGATTTTTAGCAGATAGCACAATATTTGAAACAACAGATTATGATTACGAAACATTAGAAGATAGATTTAGAGAAATGGCTTTTTTAACAAAAGGCTTATATATAAGTATAGAAGATTTAAGAGAAGAAACACCTAAAAAAGCAGAATTTTGCTATGAGGGAGGTTTAAGATCTTTTGTTGAATATTTAAACCAAAATAAAGAAAAATTAAATCCAGAACCAATTTACATTGAAAAAACTGAATCAGAAGTTCCTGTTGAAATAGCAATTCAATATACTTCAGCATATAATGAAAACATTTATTCATTTGTAAATAATATTAATACAGTAGAAGGTGGAACACACTTAGAAGGATTTAAAAGAGGTTTAACAAAAGTATTTAATGATTATGCAAGAAGTCATAATATTATAAAAGAAAAAGAATCAAATCTTCAAGGAGAGGATATTAGAGAAGGACTAACAGCAGTTATTTCAGTAAAAGTTAAAGAACCACAATTTGAAGGACAAACTAAAACAAAATTAGGAAATAGCAATGTTGCAGGTATTGTTCAAGCAATGGTTACAGAGGCTTTATCTAATTATCTTGAGGAAAATCCAAGTGTTGCCAAAACAATACTAGAAAAATGTGTAAGTGCATCAAGAGCAAGAGAAGCTGCAAGAAAAGCCAGAGAATTGGTTAGAAGAAAAAATGCTTTAGAAGTTACAACACTTCCAGGAAAACTAGCTGATTGTTCAAGTAAAGTTGCAGAAGAATGTGAAGTTTATATAGTTGAGGGAGATTCAGCTGGAGGAAGTGCAAAACAAGGAAGAAATAGAAAATATCAAGCGATTTTACCTCTATGGGGAAAAATGCTTAATGTAGAAAAATCTAGAGCAGATAAAATATATAATAATGAAAAATTAAAACCAGTTATACAAGCAGTAGGAGCAGGTATTGGAGCAGATTTTGATATATCTAAAATAAGATATGGAAAAGTAATAATAATGGCAGATGCCGATGTTGATGGTGCACATATTAGAACTTTATTATTAACATTTTTCTTTAGATATATGAGACCTCTTATTGAACAAGGACATGTATTCTTAGCTCAACCACCTTTATATAAAGTATCTAAAAAAGGAATACAAGATGTTTATTGCTATACAGATGAAGAATTGGATACAGAATTAGAAAAAATAGGAAGAGATAATGTATCAATTCAAAGATATAAAGGTCTTGGTGAAATGAACCCAGAACAATTATGGGAGACAACTATGAATCCAGAAAATAGAATACTAATAAAAGTAACAATGGATGATGCAATGAGAGCAGATAGAATATTTACAATTCTTATGGGAGATGAAATAGAACCAAGAAGAAACTTTATTAGAGAAAACGCAAAATTTGTTAAAAACTTAGATGTTTAAAGAGGAAAGCTTTAAGATGTGTAGTCTTAGAGCTTTTTTACTTTAAATTGTAGTAATCAAAATAAGTGTTAAAAATGATAAATGACGAAATATGTCGAATTTTGTCGCACGATTTTTGTTGACAAATAATGGAAAAGGAGTTATTATAGAAAATAAGAAAGGAGAAAAATGAAATTTGAACAAATCCATACTGTTCAAGATTGGTTGCCTTTTGAAAAGATTTTAGATAATGGAATAATAAAGTTAAAAGATTCCTCCTATATAAAAATACTAAAAATAAAACCAATTAACTATAATCTAAAGTCTGAATTAGAAAAAGAGGCAATATTAAACTCTTACAAAAACTTTATTAAGAGTTGTAACTTCAATCTACAAATTTTAATTCAAAGTAAAAGAGAAGATTTATCTAAACACTTAGAAAAATTGAAAAATAATAATTTATATCCTGATATAAAAGAAGAATATATTAATTATATCAATTCATTAAATCAAAATAAACAATCTTCGAACAAGAATTTTTATATCATTATAAAAAAATCCACGACTGAATTAAATAAATTAGAAAAAGTGGCGACGCAAAACTTACAGGAAGAATTTTTTAAAATAAAAGAATTACTTGCTAGATGTGGAAATATTGTATCTGAATATACAAAAGAAAATGAAATAAAAGAGATATTATTCTCATTTTTAAATTCAAGGATTTTTTTAGAAAATTAACAAAAGAGGTGATATTATTAGTAACAATAGTTATATAGGGGGAATATTTAATAAAAAGGATTATTTAAGTCCATCTTATATAAACTTAAATAATCCTAAATATATAGAAATAGACGGAATGCTTTATTCAGGTTTATTAGTAGTAAATTATATTAGAGAGCAAGATGATTTAATATTAAAAAGCATTATTGATTCAAATGTTAATTTATATCTTTCAATATATTATGAAAAACAAGATACATATAAAGTTATAAAAGACCTTACATATAATATTGGAAATGTAAAAGTAGACTTAGAAAAAATTGGGGAAAACAGGCAAGATGCAGAAATAGCAGCTTTTACATATAATGATGCAAAATATATTAGAAAAGAAATGCAAATAAATAATGAAGAATTATACTTTCTCTATATATATTTAACTATATTTTCAAAAGATAAAAGTGAACTTGAATATAATTTAACAAAAATAGAAGGATTATTAAGAAGCAGAGGGATGCAAACTAAAAGAGCATATTTTAGGCAAGAACAAACATATTTATCATGCTTACCACTAATGCAAAATCATATTGATGTAAAAGAAATAACAAAAAGAAATATTTTAAGTAATTCAATAATTGCAACATATCCATTTATTTCTTCAGCAATATTTGATGAAGAAGGAATTTTTATTGGAGAAAATATTTATAATAATTCACTTATTTTTATAGATAGATATAATTCGGATAAATATAAAAATGCGAATATGTGTATATTTGGAACAAGTGGAGCAGGCAAATCTTATTTTACAAAATTAATGATATTAAGATATGCATTATTTGGTTTAGAACAGTACATTATAGACCCAGATAGAGAATATTCAAAATTAGGTGAAAAATTAGGAGCCACAATAATTAAATTAGGACCAAGTTCAAATACATTTATTAATATACTGGATATTAGAGAAGAAAGCCTTGAAGAAGACCAAAAGGGTTATTTAGCAACAAAAATAGATAAATTAATTGGATTTTTCAAACTAATTATACAAGACTTGCAAGATGAAGAAAAATCAGTTTTGGAGAATGCAATAATAAAAACATACAAAGAAAAAGGAATAAATTTTAAAGATGAAAGTTTATATAAAAATGGAAAATTTAAAGATACAAAAGATATGCCAATATTAGAAGATTTATACAAAAAATTAAACAAAAAAATGAAAGCAAAATTATTTCCTTTTATATATGGTTCTATGAAATTTTTTAATAATCATACAAATGTGGTTTTAAATAATAATATAATAATTGCAGACATATATGAATTAGGGGAAGAAAATATAAAATATGGAATGTATGCTTTCATTGAACTTTTTTGGAATAAAATTAAAAAAGAAAGAATAAAAAAGAAAGCGATTTATTTAGATGAAATATGGAGACTAATAGGAGTAACATCAAATAAAGAAGTTGCAAGCTTTATATATAAAATATTTAAAACCATTAGAAAATATGGTGGAAGCGGAGTAGCAATTACACAAGATGTTTCAGACTTGTTCAGCTTAGATGAAGGAACATATGGCAAAAGCATATTAAATAATTCAAGTATAAAAGTATTTTTTAACTTAGAAGAAGAAAATATAAAAGTACTAGAAAAATATACAGAATTATCTAATAAAGAAAAAATAGAAATAAAATCATTTAAAAAAGGAGAATGTTTAATGTTTGTTGGACAAGAACATATTTTAACAAAAATTAATTCAGCCGATTTTGAAAAGGAAATAATAGGAGGTAATTAAAATAAAAAAAATAATAACCGCAATAGGTCAAAAAAATATATATAATAAATTAAAAGAAGAAAAAATAGAAACTCTCAGTTCAGATATTCAATATAGAGAGGGCATTTTAGAATATTTAGAAAATAATTCAGATATAGATTATATAATATTAAATGAAGAGTTAGATGGAAATATTAGTATAGAAGAACTAATAAAAGAAATTAATAAAATAAATAAAAATATAAAAATATTATTAATTTCAACAAAAACATATGATGAAGATAAAATCATGAAATTAATTAATAGTTCTATAAACGAAAAAAATATAATAAAAAAAGAATTAGCTGATAAAGTAAATAATGAAGAAAATAAAAAAATAAAAATAGGAGAAAATAATCAATTAAAAAAAGAAATAAATAAAAAAATAAATAACAAAAAATTAAATAATAAAAAAATAAATAATAGAGTTAATGAAGTGAAAAAAATTAATTCCAAAAATTCTATATTTAATCAAAAAACTTTACCAATCAATAATTTATTTTATTCAGAAAATGATATTCCAAAACAAAACTCAGAAACAATATGTATATTAGGAACAAATGGAATAGGAAAAAGTGTATTCTCTATTTTATTTGCTCAAAGCATGAAAAATAAAAAAAGCATTATAATAGATTTTGATGTATTAAATCAAAGTTTACATACACTTTTAGGAATAAAAAATTATGATGAAAAAATAAAAAAAGGTATAAAGCAAAATGATTTAATAAACCATAATCAAGACTTCAAAAAATATATAATAAAAAATAATACTAAAATAGATTTACTTTCTGGAATGAATTTAATTTTAGACTCAAAATATAAATTAAGTAATAAAAAAATAAGAAGAATAAATGAACAATTAAAAGAAGATTATGACATTATCATATTTGATACTTCGTCAGAAAGTTTTTTAGATTATACTAAAGAAATAATTAATTTATCTGACCAAGTAATATTTATTTCAGGAGCAAATTTATTAGAAATAAAAAAATCAGAAAAATTGTTAGAAATATATAATAAAGAATGGGGAATTAATAAAAATAAAATAAATATCATTTTTAATAAATGTACAAATAAATCAATTGATGAAAATATTTTAAAAGAAGTATTTAGAAAATATAATATTTTAGGAAAAATACAATTAAATGATTATTATGATTTACTAATAAATAAAAATATGACATACAAAAGTAAATTACATAAAGAAATAGAAAATATAAAAAAACAAATAATAAAGGAAAAATACTATGGAATTAGCTAATAATATTGAAAATAATTTATCATTATCAAATAATGTAACATTAGAAGAACAAAAAGGTTTTTTGGAAACTACTTTAGGAAAAGTAGTAAACACAGCACTAGATACTGGAATAAGAATATTATTACCAGATATTATAGAAGAACAAATAATAGATGTAAAAGATGAAATTATAAATAATGGTTTTAAAGCAGGAGTAGATGAAGCAATATCATCAGCAGTTGACTTAGGAAAAAGTGTTGTTGGAATATTTACTGGAAAATTTGATAATATTACACAAGTAAGAAATGCCGTAAAAAGTGGTGGAATAATAGATGGAATTTCAAATGCTTTAGATTATGCATTAGACTTTTGTTCAAAGTTTGGGAAAATTCCAGCTACAATTTCATCAGTATTAAAGAGTGGAAAAGATGTTTTACTAGATAATATTAGTCAAAATATTGAAAATGAATTTAATAATGAAGTTAGCTCAATGGAAAAAATAACAGAGTATTCAAATAATTGGAAAGAATATTACAATGAAAAAAACTTTGAAAAAATGGAAAAAGAGTATCGAAAATTAGAAAAAGAATTAGAAAAAGTTGTACCTTTAGAAAATACATTAAAAGAAGCAAGAAATATAGAAAATTTACATATTTTAATAAAAAATAAAGGAGGAGATTTTAATTTATCAAACGAAGAAAAAGAACTTGCAAAAAAGCTAATAAATTGATATTTTTATACATTTTTCCTTGCAAATTTTTATTCGGTTTAGTATAATAAATAGTGTAAAAATAGCATGAAAAGAGGGATACAAATGGATAAAAAACAAGAGCCAGAATTTACAGAAGGAAAAATAATCGAAAGAGATATTGAAGCAGAAATGAAAACCGCATATATTGATTATGCAATGAGTGTTATTGTACAAAGAGCACTTCCGGATGTAAGAGATGGTTTAAAACCTGTACATAGAAGAATTCTATATACAATGTATGAAGATGGACTTACAGCAGATAAGCCATACAGAAAATCTGCTACAACCGTCGGAGACGTTTTAGGTAGATACCATCCACATGGAGACTCGTCTGTATATGATGCAATGGTTAGAATGGCACAAGATTTCTCATTAAGATACCCTTTAATAGATGGTCATGGAAATTTTGGATCAATAGATGGTGATGGAGCTGCTGCTTATCGTTACACAGAAGCAAGAATGTCAAAAATAGCTGAAACAATGCTTACTGATATTGAAAAAAATACAGTAGACTTTATGCCAAACTTTGATGGAATAAGACAAGAACCAACTGTACTACCAGGAAAATTACCAGCATTATTAGTAAATGGTTCATCAGGTATAGCTGTTGGTATGGCTACAAATATTCCACCACACAATTTAACTGAAATATTAAATGCAGTTATAAAAATAATTGAATCTGACGAAGATTTATCAGATGAAGATTTATTTAAAATAGTAAAAGGACCAGATTTTCCAACAGGAGGTTTAATACTAGGAAGAGATGGAATAAAACAAGCATATTCTACTGGAAAAGGAAAAATTACTTTAAGAGCAGAAGCTGAAATAGAAGAAATGAGTGGAAACAAACAAAGAATAATTGTTTCTTCACTACCATACCAAGTAAATAAAGCAAAACTAATTATGGATATAAGCCAATTAGTTAGAGATAAAAAAATAGAAGGAATCTCAGAAGTTAGAGATGAATCAGACAGAGAAGAAAAAGTAAGAGTTGTAATCGAACTAAAAAGAGACGCAAATGCAAAAATTATATTAAATCAATTATATAAATTTACTCAAATGCAAGATACATTTGGTGTAATAATGTTAGCTTTAGTAAATAACGAACCTAAAATTCTAACATTAAGACAATGTCTAGATTATTATATTGATCATAGAAAAACAGTAGTATTAAGAAGAACAAAATTTGATTTAGATAAAGCATTAGCAAGAGCTCATATATTAGAAGGATTAAGAATTGCAATAGATAACATTGATGAAGTTATTAAAATAATACGTGAATCTTATGATGACGCTAAAGAAAGATTAATGGAAAGATTTGGACTTGATGATATTCAAGCTCAAGCTATACTTGACATGAGACTAAGAACTCTTCAAGGTTTGCAAAGAGAAAAAATCGAGGAAGAATATGAAGCTCTTATGAAATTAATAGCACATTTAAGAGAAATTTTAGCAAGTGAAAAACTTGTATATGATATTATCAAAGAAGAATGTCTAGAAATGAAAGAAAAATATGGTGATGAAAGACTTACTAAAATTGTTGCAGCAGAAGGAGAATTCAATGAGGATGACTTAATTGCTGAAGAACATTCTATAATTGCCTTAACACATTTCGGATATATTAAAAGAATGCCTCAAGACACATACAAGAGTCAAAGAAGAGGTGGAAAAGGAATAACTGGTATAACAACAAGGGAAGATGACTTTGTAAAACAAATATTTAGTGCATCAACTCATGATATTATACTATTCTTCAGTAATAAAGGAAAACTATATAGATTAAGAGGATTTGAAATACCAGAAGCAGGAAGAACTGCAAAAGGAACAGCAATAGTTAATTTATTATCTTTAGATGCAGGAGAAAAAATAACAGCAGTAATACCAATTAAGAACTTTGAAGATGGTAAATTCCTATTAATGGCTACAAAATCAGGATTAATCAAGAAAACACCATTAAAAGAATATGATTCTGCTAGAAAAACAGGTTTACAAGGAATTAATTTAAAAGAAGATGATGAATTAATAGATGTAAGGCTAACAGATGGTGAAGATAATGTAGTTTTAGTAACTAAAAAAGGAATGTGTATAACATTTAGTGAAAAAGATGTAAGACCAGTAGGAAGAACAGCACAAGGTGTTATTGGAATTAGACTAGATAAAGAAGATATAGTAATTGGAATGGAATCAATAATTTCAAATAGCAAAGATACACTTCTTGCAATTACAGAAAACGGATTTGGAAAAAGAACTGAATTAGATGAATATAGAGTACAAACTAGAGGAGGAAAAGGAGTTATTACATACAAAATCACTTCAAAAACAGGAGACATTGTAGGAATTAGAATAGCAAATGAAGAGGAAGATGTAATGATGATAACAGATACCGGAACTGTAATTAGAATAAAAGCAAAAGAAGTTAGTGTATTAGGAAGAAATACTCAAGGTGTTACATTAATGAGAACAAATGATGGAGGAAAAGTAGTAAGTATAGAGGTTATAAATGAAGACCCAGATAATTTAGAACAAGAATAAAAATATAGAGGCTACAAATTAATGTAGTCTCTTTTAATTTTTATTTTGCAATTTTTCTTTTAATACGAATATCATCTCCAAAGAAATAGCAAGCTGTATAACTACCAATTATACGAGATAAAATACGTTCCTCATAAGTACCATATAAATCTTGTAAAGATAAATTAGTAGAAATAATAGTTTTTGTAATTTTATTGTTTTGGTTTAATAATCTAGAATTAATAATATTAAATAATTCAGTTATTTTTAAATTATTTTTTGCTTCAGTTCCTAAATCATCAATTATTAGTAAATCTGCATTATTAATACTTTTTACAATATCATTATTATTTTTTCCAAATTTATAATCTATAATATTATCTAACATAATTGGAGCGGTTTGATATAATACAGTTTTTCCTTTTTTTATAATCTCATTAGCTATACAAGATGAAAGAAATGTCTTTCCTAGCCCTGGGTTACCACAAAAAAGTAAATTGTTTTCATTTGGATCATCAAAATTATCTATAAAATGATTACATAATTCTTTGATTTTTATCATATTTTCTCTAGGAGAAATTTTAGAATTATACTTTTCTGGGTCAGGTGTATCTGAATAAAAATCAAACCTAAATTTACTAAAATTTTGATTTTCTAAATCATAAATATTAGAATTATTATATTGTATATTATATAATCTTTGCTTTATACATGGACATAATACAGAACCATTAGAAGTTTTTATATATCCAGTATCATTACAATTAGAACATTCAAAATGTGGAGATAAATCATCCATAGATTTACCAGCATTTTTTAAAAGGTCTATTTTTTTATTTTTTAAAACAGATAATTCTTTTTGCAATTCTTTCGGTGCATTAGAATTTTGAGTTGTTAAAATAGACTTTATTGTACGAATAGAGATAGAATTAATATCATTATCCAACTTTTCCAAACCGGGAATTTGTGAATATAATTCTACTTTTCTATTTTCAGCATCTATTATAGCTCTATTTCTTTTTTGGTCATATTCAATTAAAAGAGATTGTAAATTTTGTGCATTCAAGTAAAATCACCTCTTTATATATTACTATAAAAATTATTTAAATCAGTATATTGCCTTTGTGGATAATTGGTTGCTTGTTTCTTATTTTCTGTATTTTTTGATTGAACAGGTATACTTTTTTGGTTTTCTAAATGCTTATTTACCTGTTCAGGAGTTTTAAAATTTCTTTCATGCCAATCAGTAATTAATTTATCCATATATTCAAAACTAAAATTAAATTTTCCAGAAGATTTTTTTAAGGCTATTTCAATAATATCCATACCATATCCATAAGTAATATTCCATTTTTCAACATAAGCTTCTTCATAAATATTTAAAGGTCTTGGCAATCTTAATTTCTTTTTAATTGAGTTTTCAATAGATTTAACCTTTTCTTCTTTTTGGAAATAAAGGTCTAAATCATTAAATGTTTTGATTTTATTTTTATACCATGCCTCAGCAACTGTTGAAACATAACTTCTATGAAGAGCAGATTTATTAAAACAGTATCTAAAAAGAGCAATCATAACTTCTTCATCAAAAGCATATTTTTTGAACCATAAATCAATATCTCCATACCATGAAGGAGACATTACTCCTTGGAAAAATTCATTATTAATTGTGTCAATAGCCTTAGCTCTATATTTATTTTCAGCTACTTTTTCAATATCTGTTGGAGAAATAGTAATTTTAGGTTTATATATTTTATTTAATTCTATTTCTTGTATGTTTGCAACTATAAAACCTTGGTTTTTTCTAATAAGCAAACTAAGTTCTTCCCAATATTTTATAGCATCTTGAATAGTTTTAAGTGGTAATTCTAATTTTTTAGATAAATCATTTATTTTTACTTCTTTATTATATTTAGATAAAAAATAAATATAAAGATATACCTTAATAAAATCTCCACTTGCCTGAGATAAATACTCAGTAAAGAAAACATCAGGAATAGAAGTGGTCGCAAAAATTAATGATGAATCATTTTGTTCTAACTTCATATTTACCTCCTATAATTCATTTAAGTCGAATTATATCATTTTTTGTCGACGTTTACAACTACTTATATAAATAAATCTTGGGTCTAAACATAAACTTTAGCATATACCATAAAAAATATAAAATATTTTCATGATTAAAATCAATTATACTTATAAGAAATATTGGTAAATAAAGTAATATTATCATAATAATTTTAAATGTAATATTAGGTATAAAAATGTTTAATATAACATAAATTAGACAAAAATATATTACATTAAAAATAGCAGTAGGATAATCAATAATACCAAATATTTTATTCTTAAAATTAAAATTTTGTGGAAATATAAATTTCATAAATTAATCCTTTCTTACTATTTTAACGAAGAAATAAATGAAGATAAATTAGCAGAAACATCAATATTAATTCCTCCAATTAATTCTCTCATATAATTATTTGCTCTAATTAAAGCATAAATTGAACCTATTAAAAGTAATTTATTATTATCTGTAAAAGATAACATTACTATTAAAATAAGTGATACAAATGATTGAAGTAAAAGTAGAGAAACTAATACTTTTAACCAGGATTTAAATATCCAATATGTTGATGAATTCATTAAAGATAATAAAACGAGAGGGCAGGACAATATAAAAACTTGAACCATAATATATCTTAATGAATAAGAAAAAAGGATATTTAATAAACCGTACAGAGATGAAACTTTTAATTATTCCATCAAATGAAAATAAGTCAAAAGAATTATCTCCGACTGAAATAGTGGAATTTAACTTACTAATTAATTCAGAAAACGAAATTTCTGAATTAATAATAGACGCACCTATTTCACGTATACTTTCAGATAAAAGGTAATTTATATTTAATATTTGCTCACAAATAAAATATGAACCATTAATCATAATTCCTAATATAATCATTCTTAATACAAAGCTACCTGGTTTTTCTACAAAATTGCCTGAAAAAGAAGAATACATATATCTAATACCATAATAAATAATTACTCCAACAAGTAAGGCGTCTGTTAAATATATAATACCATTTTTGCCGTTTGCACCAAGTAACTTTTCAAAAAATGAATTACCAATAATGTTACTATTTATAAAAGTAAATTCATCTAAATTTGAGTATATATTATTATCTATTGATGAAAATAAATTACTAAAAATAGAATTAATAGTTTCAATAATAATGTTAACAATTTCAGTTTGTTCCAAAATACCTCCTTATTAATCAATTAAAGAACTAATAGCAGATAAAATTAAATCAATAGCTAAAACAAAACCATAGGAAAATAATGAGCCTTTTATTACTTTTTTGGCAGTTCGTAACTTTTCTTCATCTCCAAAACTAAATTTTTTCATAAAAACTCCAACACCAACGGCAACAGCAGCAGCGGGGGTAGCAAGTTTTAAAATCCAATCTTCAATATCTTCAAAAGCATCATTTAGCTTTTTAATAATTTTTGGTTCTGCACCATATGAAATGGTTGTAAAACATAAAAATATTACAACTAGAATAATACAAAATATAATAAAAAATTTTTTCTTAGATAAATTCATTTAGTCATCCTCCTTAAAATATGGCAACATTTGTAGTTTTTGGGGGTTAATAATTTTTTCTCCATCAGATAAAAAAGATAAACAAGTAAAAGTTTGTAGTTTTTGTGTAAAAAAGTTATAATCATAAGTATAATCAAATTGAGTATATGTATTTATACTTTCAGATAAATTTGAATCTAACGAAGAAAAATCTTTTAATAAATAATTATAATTACTTTCTTTTGAATTTTCAGAAAGTGTCCTAGAAATTCTTTCTTTGTCTTCTTTTCCAATTTGTTTTTGAGCGTCTTCAATAGTAAATATATCATCTGTTCTAAACCAAAGTTTATTTACTAAATTTTGAACAATAACTTTTACACTTGAGGAATTATTCAAAGTATGTAATAAAGAAGAATAGCTTTGTGTACATACAATATTTATACATTTGGCTTCTCTACTTTGAGCAAAAAATTCAGCGTCAGAAATTGTAACATATTCCTGATATTCATCAGATATAAAAACCATTGGTCTAATTACATGGTCAGATAATTGAGTGATTACATCTGTTTGAAAATCTAATTTTAAATATGCAGCAATAATTTTGGAAATATTACGGTATTTACCAATGTTTAAATTTAATACTACAATTTTTCCTTTTTGTATAGCTTCCTCAAATCCATAAAAATTCTCTTTATATTTTGGTGGGCAAAATGTATGAAGAATCTCATAGTCAGATACAAAACAATTGGTGATTCTAGTAATTTCAGATTTTAATAAATTGAATGTTCTATCATCTAAAGTGAAATAATCTTTTTCTAAAAATGTAATACTAGATAATAAATCATATATTTCGGAATTGCTTAATCTACCAGATAAAAATATTTTCCTTACATCACTTAATTTAGAATAATAATATTGTTTATTTATAACTAATTTATGTAAT
>CALXZS010000005.1 GCA_944393305.1 uncultured Clostridia bacterium
AAAGCTTCTATTATATTTTCCAAGCTTTGGATCTAACCCATAATTTGCTAATATTTTTCTTCCATCTTCCATTTTTATTGCTTTCATTATTTCTTTAAAGCTAATATTTTCTACTAACAATTTATTGTACTCTCTTGCAATTTTAGGAAGTGAATGAGCATCTGAATTAGTAATAAAGTTTTTATTTGCAAGTTCTCTAATTTCATCTGCAATATATGTATCAGCACTTAACCCTAATTCTACTGCAAATATTTTTTCGTATTTTTCTTTAAAAATTCTTTCTAATCTTTCAGTGCAATTTCCATAATAACTTTTAAATGGTGTAAATATATGTGCTGGAATTAAAACTCCATTGTATTTTTCTACGATATCTATTAAATCATATCCAGATAAATCTGATTTTTGAGTGCTTAATGTTATATTATGTATATGATTAGACATTTCCTTTGAGAAATTTTTTATATCTTTTAAAGTTGGGAAATAACATAAATTATGTGCACTTCCTCTTTTTCCATCTTCACGAATTTCTGTTGTTTCAACTTCACTTCCAAGAATAATACAAACCTTATCTTTATATATAATTCCACCATCTTCTATTTCATATGCTTCACCATTTTTCAAAAAGTTTTCGATGTCTTCAATTACATAAGGAGATGCACAATCAATTATTCCTACTACATCTATTCCTTTTCTTTCAAAACACTCTTTTGCAATATTAGCAAAATTCAGTGATTTTGCAGCTGTAATCTTTATTGGTTTACCATTTTCACTTCTTCCTATGTGTACGTGTAAATCTGCAAAAATTTCATTCATATCTTCTTCCTCTTTTCTATTAACTCAAGAAAAATAGGCATGCAATGCATGACCCATTTTTCTTTAGTTCGAATTCACATTATATTCTTCTTGTTCAATATATACTGTATCTACCTGTTCTGGTACTTCGCCAATAGTTTCTCTTCCATCAACTAATGTTTTTATTTCTCCTAGCATATCATCAGTAAGATCTTTTACTGAATTTTCTTTGTTTCCAGCTAGTTCTAATTTATACTTTTCCATAACAGCTAATGTTCTTTCATATATACTGGTTGATGAATTAATTGCAATTCGAATGTCTACACCGTCATACTGCCTAGATTCCCATTCTAATATTTCTTTATTATTCATGTAATTAACAAATTCAATAAAATATTCCATATATCTATTGTATTTATCTTTTAGGTTTCTAAATTGCAATAATACTAATGCTTCATCTGGTTTAAAACCTATTCTTTCTGGTCTATCTAGTAACATACCACCAAATTGGTCTGATAATTCTAGTATGTCGCTTTCTGGCTCTCTGTTATCCGTAATTGTGTACCTATTGACGCCTTCACATATTCTGCAAAAATGGTGTTCAAATCCTAATTTTGATAAATATATTGCACCTTTTTTTGCATAACTTCTTATATCTTCTAAATCTGTTGAATTTTCTTTTTTCAGACAATCACAAAGGAGTCTAGCTGTTAAAATTATATTTTCGTCTAGTGTAATTTCTGGATGATTTTCAAATAAATAATTTAAAAATTGTTTAGTTAAAAGTGTCTTAAATATAACTGTATTATCATAGAAAATTCCTGTTTTTTTCTTTAAATAATACACTATTTCGAGTTTCTTTGTCCAATCCAACTCATTTAATATATAAGATGCAAATGTTTCTCCATCCATTTCGCTTCCTCCTCCTTTGTAGATTATATTTCAATATGCTTTCTTTTTCAATCGGTGTAATTAAAAATTAATATTATTGAAACACTATTGTAATATTAGTCCTTTCGTGTAATCTAAATTAGCTTTTGAATTCCTTTTATACCCTAGAGTATAAATATTTGTAGCTCTTTTATCTATTTCTAAAAGTTTTGCTAATTTTCTATTTTTATTTGTTTTTTCAAACTTTTTTACTGATGTTATTACTTTTACATTATTGCTAATTTGAGATAAAAGAATTTTGCCATTATCTGAACAACCTAATACTCTTACATATGGCATTATCTTTTTAGAAAGTTCCATATCTTTTTTATTAATTCCTAATAAAGCACATAATAAAATCCTCTGCACTCTAGTTTGTGTATATCTTTTAGATTTTATACCATTTATTAGGTCAATTAGGTTATTTGTCTTGTCCGAAATTTCTTTTATTAAATATTCTAAACCTTCACTTACATCAGGTAAATTTGCAATTTCTTTTACTGTCATTGTTCTTAATTTATATATAATTTCCGAATTAAATGCTGTTAAATCAAGTACAGAGTTTCCTTCTCTTAGATTATTAAGCAATATATTAAATGTTGTAGGTGGTACAACTCTTCTAACTTCTTCTATTTGATTTCTAAGTAATAAACTTCTAATTCCAGTTGCACTTGCATATTCATCTATTATTTTTGTACTGTTATAATACACCTTTTCTCTTTTTATTCCAACTGGTATAATATTACTTTTATATTTTTTTAGTGCTTTTAGATATTCAATTGAAAGAATATTATTAGAACCTCTAAGTATTCCACCATATCTTTTTATGTCATTTAAGTATACCATTAGTGCATTTTCTCTGGCTTTAGGATATGATTCACCTTTTGATAGTTCATATCTTAGTAAATTCTTGTATCTTTGTGGTTCTGAGTATAATACATTTGCAATATTATTTAAGTCTGAAATATCTTGTGCTTCCATTCCAAAAGATATAGTGTCTACAACACCCAATTTATTTAAAATTTTTATTGCACCATTTGCAAAATTTTCCGCACTAGATATGCTATAAACTGTTGGAAGTTCTATTACTAAGTCTACTCCACCATTTAAAGCCATTTTTGTTTTTTCCCATTTGTTTACAACAGAAGTGCTTCCTCTTTGAGTAAAGTTTCCTGTCATAATAGCTATTACAAAATCTGCTCCTGTCTTTTCTTTTGTACTTTGTATATGGTATATATGTCCATTATGAAATGGGTTATATTCAGCAATAATTCCTACTACTTTACTCAAAAATTCACACCTCCTTCTATTGAACATTTGACTTTTTATTGATATAATATCACAAAAATTAAATTTTATCAATGATTATGGAGGTTTTATGGAAAAAATAACAATTTATACTGATGGAGCTTGTTCTGGAAACCCTGGTCCTGGTGGTTGGGGATGTATTCTTATGTATAATGGTAATAAAAAAGAACTTTCTGGCGGAAGTAAAGATACAACTAATAATATTATGGAAATAACAGCTACTATTGAAGCTTTAAAGGCTTTAAAATTTCCTTGCATTGTTGATTTATATAGTGATAGCGCTTATGTTGTAAATTGTTTTAATCAAGGTTGGATTTACAATTGGCTAAAAAAAGGTTGGAAAACTGCGAGTGGTGAACCAGTGAAGAATAAAGAACTTTGGGAAGAATTGTACAACCTTACTCAAATTCATAAGGTAACTTTTCACAAGGTGAAGGGACATGCAGATAATGAATTCAATAATAGATGTGATGAACTTGCAAGAATGGCAATTAAACAGATTAAGTAAATAATAAGATATAATATATAATTCTTTATATTCAATTGAGTTACTACTACGAGAACATAAATAACTTGCTTAAACTTTAATATACATTCTTTCACATTTCACTTGGCGGTTCGCTTGCGCTTCAACGCTCGCACGTTGCGCTCCGCTCCTACGTCGCCTACGCTCACTTGAAATGTTCAAGAACATATATTAAAGCTATAAATATAATTAAAGCTGTGAATGGTAACTCAATTTAACTGTATTTTTCTTAACTTTATAATATATCTCTTGATTTTTTGTCTATTTTATTAACTTTTTGTATTACATTTTTCTCTATATTATAGTTTTTACGATAGTTTAAAATTTCAAATATTAAACTCATTTCTTTATGATATTGTATATTGTTTTCAACATTTATTTTATTCCTAATATGCAGTAAATAATTTTCTATAAGTGAGAATACGTCTTTATTATTGAGTAAAAATTTATGCTGATAATCAAATATATATGAATATTCAGTGTTAAAATTATTTATCAATTTCTCTGAATACATTTGCGGATTGCTTATAGCAAAATAATACAATTTTTCATCGAAAAATTTTCTCCATAAAGCAACATAGTTTAATACTTCTGAATTTCTATTACTTATATGTTTTGCATATACATAATGTTCTCTTTCTTTATCTAAAAATACTTTTATATAATTATTTTCATTTAAAATATTGCATACTTCATCATCACAAAATATATCAAAAATATCTGAAAAATCTCCACCATAATCTGGATATCTTCCATTTTTATCTTCAATATAAAAACCGTTCGAAACAATTTTTTCATTCACCGAAGAAATATTTATAACTCTTTCTAGTTCTTTATACATCATTAGTTTAAATTCTTTTATTATTAGTATTTTTTTATTTTCATCAGATAAATTTAGGTTTTTTACTTTATAATATTCATTAGTCATATAGTATTTCAAAGTTTTTGTTTTATAATCATATTTTGCATATATAGAATGATACTTTTCCAATTTTTTAATTGTTACAATGTTATTTGTTAAATTATATATGTATTTTTCCATCATTTGTATACTATTTTGAGTTCCAATAATTTTTTCTATATAATTTACTTTATCATATAAAAAACTTATTATAAATACTTTAATAAAGTCTTCAATTTTTATATTATCAAAAAAACTTTTTAGTTTATTTATAATTAATACTTTTTCTATCATTATTTAACTCCTAATCATCATGTTCATAACTATCATCAAAATCGTAATCTTTGTCATAATAATTTTTATTTTCAAATTCTTCTAATGTAGGATTTCCTCTTAGTGATATATCATACACTAGATTTGGATCGTAATAACATGAATCAGGATCAACCCATTCATGGTAAGTTGGGTCATCCCATGAAAATCTGTCTTCAGTGCATAGGAAATAAGGCACTTTTTCTTTATCACATAAATCTGCCATTTCACATATTGAAGATAAGCCATCAAAATCAGCAAAAATAATTGAAAATTCAGCCTCATTAGCCATTTTAGCTGCGGTTTCTATTGTTGGACAAGCGGTTTTGCTTACAATTCCACAATTATATGATTCTAATGTATCTCTAGTATTATAATATTTATCATCTTCCATGTCTCTTTCATAAAAACCATTTCCACAGGCAGCAATATGACATTCATATCCTTGTCTCTCTATAATATCTATAACTTCTACTATGATTTTTTGCAATTCTCTATTTGAACTTTCTCCATATACTCCTGATGTATCTATAAAAAATTGAACATATCTTGCATCTTTTAAATCATATTTATCTCCTAATATTTTATGTCTTTGCCCTTTTGCAATATGTATAGCCATTCTCTTTTTATCATATGAATCTGCTCCATCTACTTTTTCTATACCTTCATGTTCACTCGCTATTTTTTTGATAATTTGTAATATATATTTTTTTATATATTCCATTTCGTGACTTTTTTTAAAATCCTCTATTGCCTCTTCTTTTTTTGCAAAAAGCTCATCTATTTTCTTTTCATAACCTTCAGGTGTTGTTCTAGGCTTCTTTAGTCCTGGATTATGTCCACTATTTGTAATAAAGGTATCGGTTTCACTTCTTTCATTGTTTTCTTCTTCCTCTGAACCATCTCCTTTACCTTGCTTACCACTATTTTCATCCTTTGAAAAGCTTCTTTCTTCATCCTGCATACCAGAGCCTCCACCTTGCATACCATCGTCACTATTCATATTCTCTTCTTCTTTTTCGTGCTCTTGCTGCTTTTTATCATTTTCTTGGTTATTACTCATATTTTCATCATTTTCTGCTTCTGCTTTTTCTTTATTTTCTTCATTCTTTCTATCTTTTCCATTCTTAAATGGATTTGGTGAATCCTCAATTTCTCCTGTTTTCTCATCTCCACCATGGGTTTCTTCTGATGTTTTCGATGTAGGCTCAGCAACAATGTCAGTTTTTTTTGCATCTTCTGGATTTTCTAAAAATTCTTTTTTATCCCTTATTTGACGTTCCAATTCTGCAAATATAGCATTTATATCATAATTAAAAGGCATATTTTCTCTCCTTTTGTTTCTTAATTTATTATAATATTTTAATCTAATTCGTGTCCATTTTCTTCTTTTTGACCGCTAAATCTTTCCAAAGTAAGATCTTTTCCTGTATCTAAATATACAAACGTATTTCCATGATTTATTGCTATTTTAAAGAAGTTTTCTCCATCAACTTCTATTCCAAATCTTGTACCATATTGATCATTTTTATTAGCAGCCCATATTATGTTTTCTTGATTAAATTCCTCACCTGGTAAATCATATTCAAACCAGCCCTCATATGCAAAA
Source organism: uncultured Clostridia bacterium (assembly GCA_944393305.1). Taxonomy (GTDB): domain Bacteria; phylum Bacillota; class Clostridia; order TANB77; family CAG-508; genus CAG-793. The sequence continues at coordinate 6,379 of CALXZS010000005.1, forward strand.
TCTCTTCCGTAGTACTGTTGTATTAACTTCAATTGTTGTAATGTGTCAATACCTGCATATAGTGTATCATCATACTGCCCATCGCCTCTGGTAAAAAATGTGAAATCACTTTTATGACCATCTTTAATTATTTGACTCCATATTTCCCCGCTTTGTTCATATATAGGTACAGCAAATCTTTGCAAAGTAGGTATATTGAATTCTAATGATGAACTATCTAGCTGAGATAATTCCTTCAACTCTGCAAGAGAATGTACATCTAAATCTGAATTATCTAAATCTATGTATTGAGATAGTGCATCTGTATCAAATTCTACACCCCAAACATCTAAATCCTCAAGATACTGTCTTGCTTGTCTAATTGAGAACTCTGGACATTTATCATATATATACTTTAAATAATGGTCTTGTGGTAGTCCTAATATTTCTAAAAATGTTTCTCTTTCTGGTCTTGGTATTATTACTCTCTTACTTCTATTTATTAAAGCATCATCAATTTCTCTTTTTTTATTTGATGTAATAAATGTGTATATTGGATATTCACCTTTTTTATATGTATCAGTTCCTGTTGTTAATCTTCCATTTTCAAGAAAATCTAACAAAAATGCATCAACCTCTGGTCTCGCTTTATCTAATTCATCTATTACTAATACAACAGGACCTTTTTTAGATTTTTCAATTGCTTGTAGCAATACACCGTTTTTTATAGAATTTTCTGCTTCTTGCTTTATAACTCCTTCTATATCTACATCATACTGAAAGTTTTCATTGCCCATTCTTGGAAAGCACTGAACAAAAACTTCTTCTGCATTTATTAGTTTAGCAAAACTTTCGCCTAGAAATGTTTTTCCTGCTCCTGATGGTCCTTCTAAAAGTAATGTTGGAATGCTTTTTTTAGATTTTTTTCCAGCTTCATTGAATAATAATACTATTTTTGCTAATTCAGTTGATGCGAAATATCCTAATTCTTTTAATTTTTCTTGAGTTTCCATTATTTTTTCTGACATAAGTTATTCTCCTTTAAAATATTTTTTACATTTGTATATAGCAATATTCCAATTATTCTGTTGTTCACATTATAACATAGTAGAATTATTTTTCAATAGTTATAATTTATTTTTATAAAACATATATTTGTATATTCTGAAAAAGGGCTGAATCTTTAATTGAATCAGCCTTTTTATTAGTTTTTACAAAAAGAAAAACTCTTGCCAAAAGGCAAGAGAAAAGAAATTTCTGTTTTCAAGATTTTTCTATTTTTTATGTGCTCTACATATTAAAATACTCATTTAGTATTTTCAATTGTTTTTGCTTTTCTCTCCATACATGTACTACCCCTTCATGCTCCTTCGAGCCTTCGGGATATGCTACAAGAGCTTCTTTCAACTCTTGTACGGTACAGATACAAGCATATTTCCGAGCCAACTGCAACATTTCATTTGTGAGCTCCATATGCTCTTGCAAGTTCTCACTGCAGTCTTCTTTCCTTTTAGCTCTCTTCGCTACGCGATACGAGTGCTTGACTTCTTTGATGTTTGCCAAATACAGATTATAGTATTCGACAAATCCCTTGATGCTGAACAGTTCTAAGATGTTCATTTCCATTTTGTCCTCCTGGCACAACCGTGCCTGTTTCAGTTTTGCCGACATTTCGGCGTTTACAAAGAGCCTACGTTTATTATTTTAACACATTATGTTGATTTCGTCAAGCAATTTTCCACTACTACCATAATCTTCCTATTTCTTTTACTTGTTAAAAATTAAATTCTTTCCTACTTATCTATTATTTCCATAACTGTACCATATATATAAAAACTTCCTACCACTAAAAAGATTTTATTATTATCATCATCTTTTAATGCATCATTAATTGCTGTTTTTAATTCTTTTTTAAATATTTTATCTTTATTTACATATTCTTTCATGCAATCACATAGTTCGTTACCTGAAATAAATTTGTCCGCCTGATTTTATATCTATATTATAACCATAACTATTAATAATTTTTATAGTTTCAATAGATAAACATGCATTTTTTATTTGAACTTTTCCTTTTAGATTTAAACATATATTTTTAATATTTTTATAATCAAAATATTGGTAATTTTCGTAAAAACTATAATTTGATATATCTTCCTTTTGTACTATACGTAAAATATTATTCTTTTTCTTACACTCATCTATAAATACTTTATCTACCTCTGGTTCTTGCTTGAATATAACAGTATGTGAATTTTCTTTAATAATGCCAGCTTTTTGATAAGCTATTTCTTTTAAAGTTTTTCCTAAAATATTCATATGGTCATACCCTATTGAAGTAATTACAGATACTAAAGGACTTGTTATAACATTTGTACAATCATATAAACCACCAAGTCCTGTTTCTAGTATTACAAAATCCACTTTATTTCTATAAAAATATATTAAAGCCAATATAGTTATAAACTCAAAGAATGTAACGTTTTCTTTTTCTCCTTTTTTATATTCTTCTACTAATGGTTGCAATTCGTTAATTAATTCTAATATTTCTTCATCTGAAATATTTCTTTTATTAATGCTAATTCTTTCATTATATTTAATTAAATGAGGTGAAATAAATTTTCCTACTGTATATCCTTGTTTTATCAATATGTTGGATATTATTTCTGTACAACTTCCTTTTCCATTTGTTCCAGCTATATGGATAAATTTCATTGTTTTATCAAAATTATTATATTTTTTCATAAAATATCTCATTGTTTTTAATTCTGGACTTTTAGCCCCTCTATAAAAAGAATTAAAATACTCCTCTATATTTTTCATTTATTTTCACCTCCATAAAAAATATTATAGTTTTTACACTAATATAATAAAGTAGATTTAGGCATTAAAAAAATCAACCATTTTGTACTGATTGATTTTCACATCTATCTGTTCTATAAAGTTTGAACAGATACGTCATTGGAGCGTTTAGCAAGGTTATTTGTAATAAAATGATATATTTTCAGCGATAAAGATTAAATTTTCTTTTTTACTTAAAATTTATTATCTTTTAGTTGTTTACTTTTTTCTTTTTCAAGCTGTTTTAAGCTTTTTTTAGGAGTAGGTAAATCTTCTGGCATAGTTCCGCCCGGCTTCTTTAATTGCTTTTCTCACTATTTTTCCAATTTTATTATGAGTATCACAAGCTCTCTTTTCAGTATCTACATTATCTCTTTTTAATCTTTGTTCCGTTTGAGATATTCTAAATAAATTTGCTATAAGTTCATCACTTCCCATATTATCCAAGATATCTTCTCTATACCTTAACCCTTTCCTTTTTGCAATATCATCAGCTGTTTCTCCATTATACAATCCTTTATATCCTGCATTATGAAATTTATCAAAATTTTTAACACCAGCCTTTTTTGCTGTTTGATTAAGAGAATAGTTGCCTTTTCTTGTTAAATTTCTTTGATAGAATCTTTTTTCATCTTCTGTTAACATACTATATTCTTTTTCTGTAATTTCTTGTTTTCTTGTTTGAATTGCAAAATATGTTTGAGCAAGAGAAATCACTTTTTTTCTACTGTCTCCATTTTGAGCAATAAGATAACAAGCATAACGAGTTAATTTATAGTCTTGAACTGTTTTTTCTGCTCCTTTAGGCATTTTTATCGTTTTGCCAACGTTGGCAAAATGTTCAAGTTCACTAACTCCACTGTTTTCGCAAGCTATTCTTGCTTTTTTAATTACACTTTCAAACCTTCTCCATTGTGTATATTCTAAAACTTTTTGTAATTCTCTTGCATACCAAAATTCAATGCCATGTTCATCAATATGCTTAATATCCTCAAATGTTTGATTTTCTTTTATTTCTTGCATTCGTACCATCTCCTATTTAATTGTGTATAACTATTGTAAAACAATTGTTTGAAATTGTCAATAATTATTTTAATTTTATGTAATATTTACCAAATACAGGTTACTATTCGCATCCTATTATTAAATACTCTTATATAGAAAGTGATATTTTTGATAAGTATAAAGTAAAAGAAATCGAAAAAGTTGAAGAATATTTCAGCCAGTTACATTAAATTAAAAATATAAAATGCTTGTAACCTTATTAATATCAGTAGTTACAAGCATTTTTGTTTATGGAGCCTACGACGGGGATTGAACCCGTGACCTCAGCCTTACCAAGGCTGCACTCTACCAACTGAGCTACATAGGCATATTATATAGCATACTTAAAAGTATGCTAATCATTTTCTAAATTCTTTATAGCTTTTTTCCTAATTCTTTGTATTGCATTATCTATTGATTTTACTGGTGAATTCAAGCTTTCAGCAATTTGTAAATAACTTTGTCCATCAATAAACTTTGCTAAAACCTTTTTTTCAAAATCACTTAGTGATTCATCTATTGTTTTTTCTATCATTCTATAATACTCATTTTTAGTAACTGTGTCAAGTGGGTCTTCTATTGGATTTGCATCTAACACTTCAATTAGTTGTCCTTCTTCCTCTCCATCCGCATTTTCATAATTTGATGTATTTAATGACAAATATGAATTTAATGGCAAATGTTTTTGTCTATTCGACCCTTTTACTGCTGTTATTATCTGTCTTTCTATACAAAGGTTAGCAAATGTTTTAAATGAATTTTGTTTTTGAAAGTCAAAATCTCTAATTGCTTTATAAAGACCTATAAAACCTTCTTGTTCAATATCCTCTTTTTCAGCTCCATTAAGATAATATTTACTAACTTTCATACTAACTACATCTTTATATCTATTAATCAAATAGTTTAAAGCTGTTTTATCATTCATTTTGATTCTTTTTAGCAATTCTTCATCTGTTATATCTTCATAAATATCTTTTGAAAAGAAAACATTGCTGTTTGTCATCTAAAAGTATACCTCCAATTGTATTTACACTTGTATTATATTGATAAAATGTAGTATTGTCAATATATTTTTAATCTTTTGTATATATTTTTTATATAACAATAGTTAAAAATTTACAATTATTTTTGCATAATTTTTTATATTTCTTGTTTTTTATACATAATTATGCTATTATTTACAAGAAAATGGAGGAAATAATATGGCTTTTGATGGACTCGTACTAAAATCAGTTATAAAAGAATTATCAATTCTAATAAATGGAAAAGTTAATAGAATTTATGAACCTAATAAAAATGAATTAATATTAAGTATTTACGCTGGTGGAAAGACTTATGCTTTAGATATTGATATAACAGCCAATAATTATAGGATGAATTTAACTACAAACACAAAATCTAACCCATATGTTGCACCTAATTTTTGTATGGTACTTAGAAAACATCTTATTGGTTCAAAAATAAATAAAATTTACATGGACGGTTTAGAAAGAATTGCTTTTATAGATTTTGAATGTTTTAATGAAATGAATGATAAGGTAATTAGAACACTTGCAATTGAGCTAATGGGAAAATATAGTAATGTAATACTTTTAAATCAAGATTATACAATTATTGATGGTTTAAAGAAATTTGATAATGAAATTTTAAATACTTCTTCTCGTAATATAATGCCTGGAAGAAAATATATACTTCCCGCTTCTTCTAAGAAAAATATATTAGATTTTTCTGAAAAAGAGTTTATTGATTTTTGCTCATCTTTAGAAAATCATAATTTGGACAATATAATTCCTAACAATTTTACTGGCATTAGTAAATTGTTTATTCAGAGTTCCCTTGAAGAACTTAAAATTTCAAATTTAAAAACAGAAGCAAGTTTATCTGAAGTATATAAATATATTTTTCAAATTATAAATTCTGAAAATGTAATTTGTAAAACATATAAAAATAATTATACTATTTTTATTAGCACTTCTAAAGATGATTTACAAATTAATTTTTTCTTAGATGATTACTATTATTCTAAATCTCAAGATGAAACATTTAAGGAATATAGAAATAACTTATTGAAAATAATTAATGGTACTTTAGATAAAATAATGAGAAAATTAGATAATATTAATAAAAAAATTGCAGATTGCAAAAATCTTGAAAAATATAAAATTTATGGTGAGTTATTACTTGCTAATATTTATAGAATTGATACATTAAAAGAATCTAATAACTATGTTGAAGTTGAAAATTATTATGACAATAATTCTATTATAAAAATTCCTATTGACACTAATTTATCAACTTCACAAAATGCTGAAAAATATTATAAAAAATATAATAAATTAAAAAATACTTTAGAAGTTGTTGGTATTCAAAAAAAGGACACTGAACACGAATTAGATTATTTAGGAAGTTTGATATATGAATTAGATGACGCAAATAATTTAGATGCTGTTAATGATATATATAATGAAATTTCTGAGAATATTTTATTTAATGATAATTTTAGACAAAATAAAAAAAGTAAAAAAGAAAGCACTTCTAGTTTGGATAATTATTTAAGATTAAATATTGATAATTATACTGTTTTAGTAGGTAAAAACAATAAACAAAATGATTATTTAACAACAAAAGTTGCAAGCAGTAATGATTATTGGTTTCATGCTAAAGAAATTCATGGTAGCCATGTTATTTTAAGATGTAATGGAGAAATGCCTAAAATTGAAACTATTATAAAATGTGCTCAAATAGCTGCATATTACAGCAAGGCGAAATTTTCTTCAAATGTTCCTGTTGACTATACTTTAATAAAATATGTAAAAAAGCCAAATGGAGCAGTTCCTGGATATGTTATTTATACTAATCAAAAAACTGTAAATGTTGAGCCTAATTCAGGAATTACAATCAAGAATTAATTACTTTTATGTTATTATTCACAGCTTTAATTTGATTTTTAGCTTTAATATATATTTTTGAGCATTTCAAGTGAACGTAGGCGACGTAGGAGCGCAGTAGGTAGTGCGAGCGCTGAGCGTAAGCGAACCGCGAAGTGAAATGCGAAAGAATGTATATTAAAGTTTAAGTAAATTATTTAAACTGTGAATAATAACACTTTTATAATTAAAATATACAATTATTATTAAATTTAATTATAAAAGTGTGATTCCTACTCATTTTCTGGTGGATGCAATATATTGTTTATTTCCTCATCCTCTCTAAGTTCATCTGTTAAATACATTTCTGCTTTTTTATTTTGCTTAATTGCTGCTAACCCTACTTCTTTGTCGCCTCTTAATCTTTTACTTGCATATTTTACAATTAGTCCCTTATTTGTCACTGCATTTAACACTACTTCTTTATCATCTCTTAATTCTTTGCTAGCATAATATAGAATTTGCCCATCAACTTTTACTGCTTTTAAAATCAATTCCCTATCTGCTAACAATTTTTCTGAAGCATAAGCTAACACCCAGACTGTATTATCATCTAATGCTTTCATCATAAATTCTTTATTATCTGAATTTGCTTCTGCGTCTTCTATCTTATACTCTTTTTCTTCTTGTTCTTCCATTTTCAACTCCATTATTAACTTTCTTGCTTATATTCTATTTCTTCCATATAAGGAAACATTTGCTTTATTGCTTTTGTTGTTATCATAGCTTTTTCTGGTACTGGATTTCTGCTCATCTGTTCTACTAATTCTTGCATATAGCAATTTTCCTTTACTTTATATACTACATATCTATTTCTAACATAGTTAAATAATATTTTATATCCATCATCTAAGTCTTTTGAAAATTTATTAAATGTGTATTTACCATCCATGTATTTCTCCTATTTTATCATTTCTTCAAATTCTTCTTCTGAAATTACAGTTACACCTAATTTTTGTGCTTTATCTAGCTTACTTCCTGCATCTTCACCTGCTAATACATAATCAGTTTTCTTTGAAACACTTCCAGAAGTTTTTCCGCCAAATTTTTCTATAATTTCACTTGCTTCATTTCTAGAATATTTTGAAAGGCTACCTGTTAGTACAAATGTTTTTCCTTCAAATCTATTGTCCATTTGTTCTTCTAAATGCTTCATATTGACGCCAACTTCTTTTAGCCTTTTTACTAAATCCAAAGTTTGTTTTTCTTTAAAGAAACTGCATATACTTTCTGCTATTATTTCTCCTATATCATCTTTTGATGTTAAATCAAAGGCTGTTGCATTCATTAAATTATCTAAGTTACCATATTTCTTAGCTAATACTTTTGCAAGTTTTTTTCCAATATGTCTTATACCAAAAGCTGATATCAAATTTTCTAAGTCTCTATTTTTACTATCATTAATTGCATTTACTAGGTTTTCTGCAAATTTTCTACCATTTTTTCTTAGTGAAGCAATATCATCTACTGTTAATGTATATATATCTGCTATGTCTTTTATTAATTTATTTTCTAATAATTGTTCAACTATTTTATAGCCCAAGCCATCAATATTCATTCCATCTTTTGAAGCAAAATGAACAATATTTCTTAGAGCCTTTGCACTACATTCGATTCCTGTACATCTAACAGCTGACTCACCTTTTTCTCTGACAGCTGGTGCCCCACAAACTGGACAAAATTTAGGCATTTCAAAATCTTTTTCACTGCCGTCTCTTTTTTCTTTCACTACATCAACTACTTCTGGTATTACATCTCCTTGTTTTTGTATAACTACATGGTCACCTATTTTTAAATCTTTTTCTTTTATAAAATCTTCATTATGAAGAGTCGTTTTTGAAATTGTTGAACCTGCAACTTTTACTGGTTCTAATATAGCCATTGGTGTTATAACACCTGTTCTACCTACTTGGCATATAATATCTTTTAAAATAGTTTCCTTTTTTTCTGGTGGATATTTATATGCAATTGCCCATCTCGGTACTTTAAAAGTTGAACCAAGTTCTTCTCTAAATTTTAAATTATCTACTTTGACAACTGCTCCATCTATACCGAAAGATAATTTTTCTCTATTATCTCCTATTTCTTTTATCACATTTATTGCTTCTTCAATATTATGGCATAGTTTTCTGAATGGCACAACATTAAAACCTAATTCAGCTAAATAATTAAGTTCTTCCCAATGTGAATTAAATTCTTTTCCTTCTATTTTTTGCACATTAAAAATGTATATATCTAAAGGTCTTCCAGCTGTAATTTTTGAATTTAATTGTCTTAGAGAACCTGCTGCTGCATTTCTTGCATTTGCAAAAAGTGGCTCTCCTAATATTTCTCTTTCTTCGTTTAATTTTTCGAAGTCTTTACTACTTATAAAAACTTCTCCTCTCACTGTAATATTTATTGGTTCTTTTAATTTATGTGGAACTGATTTAATTGTTTTTACATTTTCAGTAATCTCTTCTCCAACTAAGCCATCGCCTCTTGTAGCACCTTGAACTAAAATACCGTTTTCATATTTTATTGCACAAGACAAACCATCAATTTTTGTTTCAACGCAATAATTAAATTTTTCGTTATATTCTTCTGCTTTTTCTTTTATTCTTTTATCAAAATCGTAAAGCTCATCAAAAGAAAATATATCTTGAAGACTCTGCAAAGGTACTTCATGAGTAACCTTTGTAAAGTCTTCTCTTACATGTCCTCCAACTTTTTGTGTTGGAGAGTCTTTTGTTATATATTCCGGATGTTGTTTTTCTAATTTTTTTAATTCATTCATAAGCATATCATATTCATAGTCTGTTATTTCCGGCTTATCTTCATCATAATATTTTTTTGAATGATATTCTAAAGTTTTTCGTAATTCTTCAATTCTTTCTTTTGCTTCCATATATTTATTCCTTCCAATATGCATAATTTAATTTTATATTACAATTCATATTTTAGTTTAAACTTTAATATATGTTCCCCCACATTTCAAGTGAGCGTAGGTGACGTAGGAACGGAGCGCATTATTTTATATCTTTAAGTAAATCCTTGCCATTTTTCAAATATTCATACCCTGAAAATATTGTTGCAATTACACATATTATCATAAGTGAAGTTGTAACTAAGTTTAATACAAAATGCATTGTGTCTAAACTTTCAAAGAATATTGCTCCAAATGGATTTATATCAATAAACGCCAAGATTATAGCTATCATTTGAGTAACAGTTTTTAATTTTCCCCAGACACTCGCAGCTATTACTTCTCCATTTTGCTGTACAGCAATTAGTCTATAACCAGAAACAGCAAGTTCTCTTGTAATAATTATTATAGGAATCCATGCTGGAAGTCTATCTGCCTCTACTAAAATTAACATTGCTGAGATTACTAAAATTTTATCTGCTATTGGGTCTAAAAATTTCCCAAAATTAGTAATCTGATTATTTTTTCTTGCTAAATACCCATCTAACTTATCTGTCAAAGAACCAATTATGAAGATAATATCCATTATTATAAAAGTAAGTGATATTCCTCCTATTTCTACGGGTATATTTATAAGAGATATTATAACCATAAGTGGCACTAATATTATTCTAAAAACAGTCAACTTATTAGGTGTATTCATATTGTTTCTCCTTTAGCTATTTTAATTTTCTACACTATTAATTGTATTGTCTATCGTTTCATTTATTACTTCATTAGTCTGATTTTGCTCTTCGTTTTCACTTACAACATTTTGCAATTGGTCTATTAATGAAGTTAGTGTTTGCATATCTTCTCCAAATAATCTCCAATCAGAATTACTACTTGAATTTTTTACATTATTATTAGCTTTTATTATTTCATTTACTAAATCATCAATATTATCTGTATTTGTAATATCTATATTTCCTGCTGATTGAGAAAGTAATTTAGAAATTGCTTCTTCAATATTATTTCCTATTGCTATTTTATTTCCAGATGCAACTACAACTCTTTTTAGAGTAGGTTTTTGCTCTGTTGTTTCATTTAATAATTGTTGATAAATAGGTTCTACATATAAAATTGTATTATTAATTGGAACTGCAATTAAATTTTTAGTTATTCTTGTTCCACTTACACTTAAACTTGCTATGTCTGTTGAAATAGTCTCATCTTGATTTATTTGAGTTTCTATTTGCATTGGTCCTAGTACATTGCTATCTGCAGGGAACTCGTATACTTCTAATTTTGGTGTTCCATTTTCATATGTTCCAACCATATATGAAATCATATTTTGCTTTCCATATGGTGTGAAAGGAATTACCAATCCTAATTTTTCTTCATCTGAATTTGGTACTTTTACAAATGTATAATAGCTTTCCATTGGTTCAGCGGTGCTTCCATTACTATTTGATTCAGCAATTTCCCATATATCATTTCCTCTATAAAATACTTCTGGTTTAATATTATGATACTTTTGTATAATTTCAGCTTGGATATCATACAAATATTTAGGATATACGAAATGTTTGCTTATATCTTCTGGAATTTCTTCATCCTTTGAGGCAAATAAATCTGGATACATATTGTTATATGCCATAGCTATTGGGTCTGTTCTATCTGTAATATAAAATTTGGTTGTTCCATCAAATGCATTAATAATTACTTTTACAGAATTTCTTATATAATTAATTGTACTTCCATCTTCTAATAATAATTGTTGTGAGAATGGGAAGCTATTAGATGTTGTATATGCATCTATTACCCAATATTGATTTCCTGAGTCATCTATTACTAAATATGGATTTTCATCATATGTCAAATATGGCATTATAATTTTTACTCTTTCTAAGATGTTTCTATTTGTTATTATTTTGCTCTCATTTGATACACTTCCCGAAAATGCTAGTTTTAAATCACCTTCTTTTATTCCTAAGATTAATCTATCTAAAAAGTTTAAGTTCAATCCTGCATTTCCTGTATATTGGTATTCAGTTTCTTCTCCTGTTTGTTCATTTAAATAATCAAATTCAGTAGTATTTTCTCCATTTACTACAACTGCGTCATTTGTCTCTAAGCCAAAATATATTCTTGGTTCTGTAATTGAAATGGTTGAATTTGAATTATCTCCAAATTCTTTTTGAACATTTTGAAGATTTCCTTCTTCATCTGTTTCTCCTGCAAGAGTAATTACTGAACCATATCCATGAGTATATTCGTATGTTTTATTTGAATATGTTGTATTATTATTTGAAATTTCTCTTGGTGTTACATACACAAGTGTTGGCTTATCATTTATATTATATTGCTCAATTTGTGTACTTCTAAAAGTATAATAACCTTTTGCAGTTTGCGTACTTTGTAAGTCTTGTAAAACATTACTATTACTTACTATTGCAATATTATCAAGTAAATTGCTATTATCATTTACTTCTTGACTTGTAATAGTTCCTGAATACTGAATATCTTGTTCATCAAAATTAATTCCAAATGCCATTTTAGTTTTTTCTATATTTTCTTCTATATATTCTTGATTTTTGTCTAGTTCATTTGAACCCACAAAAATTAGTTGATAACCTGCAAGAACAACTGCTAGCAATACAAGATATATTGGCACTACCATTATATTTCCAACAACTCTTCTTGTACTTTTTTCTTTTAAAGCCTTATATGCCTTAAATATAGATATTACTGTCAAAACAGCAAGAATTACATATCCCCATAATTTTACTGTTACATCACCGATTCCAGCACCAAATAAAGAATATGATGTAGCATCATTTAATTCTATTGTTAAGAACTTTTCATTTCCAATGTTTTGAACCATGTAGAAGAATATTATTAGTCCTAAAATTATGGCAATAAGTTTTATTCTTGAACCTAGCTTTCCAACTAAATCGCATTTTTTTATTGATTCTCTATCAACACCATCAAAACTAATATTTAATACTATTATTGAATATACAATTGCGTATACTATTGTAGCTATTACAACTACAAGTAAATACATTAGTACAAAATTTATTAATGGTTTTTGGAATAGAAAATATGAAATATCTAGTCCAAAAACTTTATCAGTCATTCCAAATTGTGAATTACTGAAACATAATAATATATTGTTTAGCAATAGTTGTGTTGTAGCAACACTTCCGATTAGAGAAATCACAAAAGAAACTGACTTATTGGGAAATTTCGGCATTTCTTTTTTCTCATCATCGAAAAATACCTTTAAACCTTTTCTAATTGTTCTATTTGTAAAATAAAATGCACTAAATAAAAATGCAAAATTTATTACAAAAGTAATTGCCGTATAAGTAGTATTTTTCCAAAATGCTGTTAAATAATTTTCACCTATTTCTTTTACTTCTAAGTAACTTCCTCTTAAATATACATAACCTACTAATAAAGCAATAACTAATACTACAAGAACTATAATAGTTCTTTTTCTAGCTTTTTTCTTGTTTTTTACCTCTGTTTTATTATTTTCTTTTTTTATTTCTTCATTTTTTTCTAAATTTTCTTTACTCACGCTTACTTCACCTTTCTTTATACAATAGCATTAACAAATTCTTTGCTATTGAAGATTTCCATATCGTCTATTTTTTCACCAACACCTATGAATTTAATAGGTATCTTATTTTCTTGCACTATTCCTAAAACTACTCCACCTTTTGCAGTTCCATCAAGTTTTGTAATTATAAGTCCTGTAATTCCTGTTGTTTCTTTAAAAGATTTTACTTGAGAAATAGCATTTTGTCCAATAGATGCGTCTAATACTAAAAGAGTTTCTTTTGAACTATCTGGTAATTCTCTATCTATTACCCTTTTTATTTTTTCCAACTCGTTCATTAAATGCGTTTTATTTTGTAATCTTCCAGCAGTATCGCATATTAGTACATCAGCATTTTCTTGTTTTGCAGTTTTTATAGCATCAAAAATTACTGAAGCTGGGTCTACTCCTTCTTCTCCTTTTACTATTTGACAATTTGCTCTATTTGCCCATACTTCTAATTGTTCTGTTGCTGCTGCTCTAAATGTATCTCCTGCTGCAATTATAACTTTTTTGCCTTCATTTCTTAGTTTGTTTGCTATTTTCCCTATTGATGTAGTTTTTCCAGCACCATTAACTCCTACCATTAATATAACTGCTGGCGTTTTTGAAAGTTCTAATTCTGCGTTATTATCTTCAAAGATTTTATTCATTTCTTCTTTTAAAGCATTTTTTACTTCTTCTGCATCTTTTATATTATCTTTTTTTATTTTTACTCTTAAATTTTCTATAATTTTTTCAGTTGTTTCCATTCCCACATCTGCTATAATTAATTTTTCTTCTAATTCATCTAATAAATTTTCATCTATTTTTGTAAAACTGAAAACTTGCTTTGTTTTTGCTAATCCTTGTTTTAATTTATCAAAAAATCCCATTGTTTATACCTTTCTTTAAAAAACTATATTTAGTATAACATATTTTGACTAAAAAGTGTACTATAATTAGTAATTTTATTATGTTTTTGTGGATGTTTTTGGGGACACCTCCAAAAAACAGCTTGAAGCGTTACAAATCATGTTTTGGGGATGTTTTCGGGGACACCTCCTAAAAACAGGTTAATATGTTACAATTTATAGTCTTTTTATTCTTATTTCTTTTATAATTTATCATAAAATATATTATTTAACAAGTAGTATGATTTTAAATTAAAATTTTATAATATGCAATTGTTATTATTCACAGCTTTAATTATATTTATAGCTTTAATATATGTTCTTGAGCATTTCAAGCGAGCGTAGGCGACGTAGGAGCGGAGCGTAACGTGCGAGCGCTGAGCGTAGCGAACCGCG
>CALXZS010000006.1 GCA_944393305.1 uncultured Clostridia bacterium
AAATATTTACCATTATTTTATATGTTTAACTTTCTTTTGTCAATAACTTTAATTTTTTATTTATTATAAGATATGTGTCAAGTGAATGTATGCAATTTTTTATTCTGCCCACACAAATTTTACACTATCTATTATATAAAACTCCTCATAAATTCTATTAGAAATAGTGGTATATTTATTATTTTGCCATCTCTAACCAAATTGTTCATTGAAAATCTTATAGATATTTCATTATTATTTTTCTCATTATATCTCGTTAAACTAATATTATTAGTTGTTTTACTTGATTTTACTTCAATAGGAATTGCCATATTTTTATACTGAATCATGAAATCAATTTCATGTCTATCAAAAGTATAGTAATTTGGAACAATATCCAAAGTAGAACATAACATATTCAATACAAAATTTTCAGTAAATGCTCCCTTAAATTCTTCAAATAGTCTATCTCCCTCCACAACTATTCTACTATCCAAATTAGCCATTCTTCTAAGTAAACCTACATCATTAATGTAAATTTTAAACGCACTTAAATCATTATATGCTTTTAATGGAAAATTTGTTTTCTTTAAATTATATACTTTATATATTAAATTAGCATCATTTAACCAATTTAAAGCAGATTCGTATTCTCTTGCTCTTGCACCTTCTTTAATTGTTTGGTATAGAAATTTTTTATTTTCTTTTGCTAGCTGTGAGGGAATATTGTTCCAAATCAAAGAAATTTTATTTGCTTCACTATTACTAGTATGTTTTGAAAAATCACTTTCATATGCTTTTAAAATATTTTCTTGAATATTATTTACTAGTTCAATATTTTTCTCTTCTGTCCATATTTTTACTGCTTCAGGCATTCCTCCAATTATGAAATAGGATTTTAACTTTTCTTCTAGCTGATTAAAAAATATGTCTGGAATTATTTCAATTTTATCTATGCTTTTCATGTATTCCACTAAATTTTCACACTTATCTGCAATTAAGAATTCAGTAAATGTCATTGGATACATATTTAAAAAATCTACTTTCCCAACCGGAAACGATGTATGTGATAATTTTATACCTAATAAACTACCTGCACACGCAATATGATATTGGTTTGCCTCTTCTTGAAAATATTTTAAGCTATTCAAAGCATTTGGACATTCTTGAATTTCATCAAAAATTATTAGTGTTTTTCCAGGATTTATAGCTTTCCCATATATAAATGACAGTTGTTCTAAAATTCTTTTTGGATCTTTTGTATTATTAAATAGGTTGTATAAGTCTTCATCATGATCAAAATTAAAGTATGCTACTCCTTCATAGTTTTCTTTGCCAAATTGTTTTAAAATATATGTTTTACCAATCTGCCTTGCTCCTTTTAAAATTAGGGGCTTTCTATATTTGCTTTCTTTCCATTTTATTAATTGTTCCATTATAAGTCTATTCAAATTTATCAACTCCTATAATAAGTATATATTATTTATACATTTATTATACATCTAAAATCACACTTTTGCAAATATTTTTTATATTTTGTTCACATTTTTGTAAGTATTTTTTCATAATTTTTTCACAGTTTTACAAGTATCTATAAAAGGTTTATCACACTTTTATTTCTTTCGCCCCTTTAAATTTATTTGTATCATTTTAAGATTTATTAAAAAATTACTTTTTGATTCATTTTTTACATTTCTTTTTTAAGTATTTTCTTTTAGTCATGTTTATTAAATAATTTACAACAAAAAGAAATCATATTTTCATTACTTTTTTATTTCCAAAAAAGGACCGTCCCAAATCAAAAAAACTTTTTTGACAAAATATTGCTTTTTTCGACAAAGGAGTATATAATATAATTATATTATTATAACTCATTTGAGAGGATGTTAAATATGAATAAAAATTATGCATTAACAGATCAACAGAAAAATGTTTGGAACTCTGAAATGTTTTATAGTGGCACTAACATTAATAATATTGGGGGATATTTATTAATAAACGAAAAAGTTAATTTTGAACTTTTAGAAAAAGCCGCTAATATTTATATTAGAAATAACGAGGTTACTAGATACCATTTTAATTTAGAAAATAATGAACCTCTTCAAACTTTAATTGAATATTCACCTTTTAAATTAAAATTAATCTCTGTGGATAGCATGGACGCTTTAAAAGAACTTACCACAGAGCTTGTATCAAAACCCTTTGAAATAATAAATTCTGACCTTTATTCCTTTACACTATTTTCTCTTCCTGATGGAAGAGGTGGAGTAATTCCAATTTTTCATCATCTAATAGCTGATGCATGGAGTTTAAGTTTATTTATATCAGAATTTGTTGATATATACTCTAATTTATTAGAGGGCATGAATGACTTCCAAGTTTATCCATCTTATTCTGAATATATAGTATCATCTGAAGAATATGAAAAAAGTAATAGGTTCTTGAAGGATAAAGATTTTTGGAATAGTACTTTTGATAAATCACCAGAACTTACTTATATTTCTAATAAGAAAGTAACTAATTCAAATGCTAGTCGAAAAATTTGTGATTTCGACAAGTCATTTTACGACTCTATCGTAAATTACTGTAAAAATAATAAATGTTCTGTTTATACTTTTTTT
The DNA here is from genome assembly GCA_944393305.1 of uncultured Clostridia bacterium. Lineage (GTDB taxonomy): Bacteria > Bacillota > Clostridia > TANB77 > CAG-508 > CAG-793. The sequence goes on from CALXZS010000006.1 coordinate 2,601, forward strand.
ATGGCAATCTTTTCTATTTATTTAGCCAAACTAAATGATACATCATCTGCCATTTTAGGAACACCTGTATTAAACAGAAGTAATTTTAAAGAAAAAAACACATCTGGTATGTTCGTAAGTACAGTACCTTTTAAAATAGATATTGATTCTAATTTAAATTTTGCCTCATTCTTAGACAAGGTTTCGCTAATGCAAACCTCTATCTTTAGACACCAAAAATTCCCATACTTAAAATTATTAAAAGATATAAAAGAAAAGTACAATATAAGTGAAAACTTATATGATTTTGTGCTATCTTACCAGAATGCAAGGGATAATAGAAATACGGCAAAAATTGATTATGAAACAACATGGTACCCAGTTTCTAGTATTGCAGAATCAATAGAGGCTCATTTTTATGATATGGATAATACTGGAACTGCACAAATTTATTACAATTACCAAACTGAGAAATTTACCGAAAAAGATATTGAGTTATTACATAAAAGAATTATTAATATGGCAAAACAAGCACTTAGTAACCCTATTTTAAAAGATATTAGTATTATTATAGATGAAGATAAAAAAATTATTGATGAATTTAATGATACTTCTTATAACTATGATAAAAATGAATCTTTAGTTAATATTTTTGAAAAACAGGTTAGAAAATTTCCAGCTAAGAGTGCTATTGTATTTAAAAATAATTCTTTAACATATAAGAGATTGGATGATGAGTCTAACAAAGTTGCTAATTTTTTGATTAATAAAGGAATAAATAATACAGATGTTATTGGAATAATGTTTAATCGTTCTTTTAATTTATTAATTAGCATTTTGGGAGTTCTTAAATCTGGAGCTTCATATATGCTTATTGACCCATCACTTCCTGAAGATAGAATTCAATACATGCTTTCTAATGCTAATTCAAAATTTGTTATTACTAACTTATATTTGAATTACAATACTGTTACTTTGGAGCAAATGAAAGATTTTAGAACAGATAGACCAAATGTTGAAACATCTAATAAAGACCGTTTTTGCGTTATTTACACTTCTGGTTCTACTGGAACTCCAAAAGGTGTAGAATTAAAACGTATTGGTGTTATAAACATGTTAAATAGTTATAAAAATATTTTAAAAACTTCTGAATGTGAGAACTTTTTATGTACTAGCACAGTAGCTTTTGATATGTTTATTGTTGAGAATTTTGTGTCAATACTTAGTGGTAAAACTGTAATTTTAGCAGATGAGGAAGAACAAAAAATACCAGCTTTTACGAGTAAGTTAATTGAAGAATATAATGTTGACTTTATTTTAAGCACTCCTTCTAAAATTGGTTTATTATTGGATAACCCTGAATGTTTAAAAAATGTTAAAGTTATTCAACTAGGTGGAGAAGTTTTTAAATATGCTTTATATAAAAATTTATGTAAATATACAAATGCTAGAATTTACAATGGTTATGGACCTTCAGAATGTACAGCTTGTGCTTCTAACAAATTAGTTGAAGATGAAAATATAACAATAGGTAAACCATTTTTAAACACTCAAATTTTTATAATGAATAAAGATGACAACATCCTTCCTATTGGATATTCTGGTGAAATAGTAATAAGTGGTGATGGTGTTGGTAAAGGATATATTAATAAATATGACTTTAATGGTATTTATCATACTGGAGATATGGGAATATTGTCGAAAGATGGCGAACTTATTTATTTAGGCAGAAAAGATAATCAGATAAAACTACATGGATTGCGTATAGAATTAGATGAGATTACTAATAAAATTATGCAAATACCACAAATAAAAAATGCAGTTTCTGTTATTAAAAAGGTTAATGGCTTAGATTGTATTTGCTCATATATTATATCTGAAAATGCAAAACTAGATGAAAAAGAGATAAAATCTACTATATCTAAAAAATTACCTAAATATATGGTTCCTGCACATATAGTATTTTTAAAGACTTTTCCTATCACACTTAATGGAAAGATTGATACTAAAAATTTACCAGATATTGTAGTAAATGATACTAAATTTGTAAAATGTTCTACAAAAATGGAAAAGAATCTAGAAAAAATCTGGAAAAATATATTTAGTGCAGATAAAATAAGTGCTAATATTAGCTTCTTTGACTTAGGTGCTGACTCTCTTGCTACTATTAGATTAGTTTCAGAAATATATAGTAGCTTAGATTTGAAAGTATCTATACAAGATATTTACACTTATCCAACTATTGCAGAACTCGCCAAATATTTAGAAACTTTGACTACTAAAGAAGTTACAAATATAGAGAAACATAAAAAAGCAGATTTTTACCCTGTAACTTCTGCTCAAAGAAGAATTTTCTATACAGTTAATATGGAAAAAGACAATTTAGCATATAATACTCCATTTGGCATATTATTTCACAGTGAACCTGATATACCAAAACTAGAAAAATGTATTTCTCAAATATTAAATATGCATGATGCTTTTAAAACATATTTTACAATAGAAAATGACGATGTTGTTCAAAAATTGGTAAATAAAATAGATTTTCATTTAAAAATTAGTGATGGCAAAAATGATGAATTTATTAAGCCTTTTGACTTATCTAAAGCACCACTTATTCATATTGAATTAGATAAGTATGATGGCAAATATTTATTACAAATTGATATTCACCACATAATTTGTGATGGAGTTTCTATTAATATTTTTGCTAAGGAACTTTGTGATTTATATAATGGAAAGGAAGTTACTCCTTCTACAATTGATTACATAGATTATGCTTTATCTGAAAAACTTAATGATGAAGATAAAGAATTCTGGGTTTCTCAATTTAGTAATGGAATTCCTTTATTGAATATGCCTACTGAATTTGAAAGACCTAATATAAAGAATTTTGAAGGAGATAATATTTATGGAAAAATAAGTAATGTTAAGCAAATTAATGAATTATGTAAAAATTTGAATGTTACTCCATACATGTTTCTACTTTCATGTTTTTATATATTATTATATAAATATACAATGCAAAATGATATTATAATAGGTACACCAGTTGTAGGTAGGGACAATCCTAAGCTTGCTGATGTTATTGGAATGTTTGTTAATACTTTAGTTTTAAAACAAAATATACAATCTACCAACAAATTTTCAGACTTCTTAACTATGGTAAAGAATACTTGTATAAATTCTTTTACTCATCAAACATACCCTTTTGATGAATTAGTAAAGGATTTAAATGTTGTACGTGACCCAAGTAGAAATGCAATGTTTGATGTTATGTTCATTTATGAAAGTGGTGGTAGACCAGAATTTAAGGTTAAAGATTTAGATGTTGAATATTTAATATCAGAGAATAAAACAGCTAAATTTGATTTTTCATTAGAAATTACACCTTCAAATGATAGTTTTGACATTAGACTAGAGTATTCTAAACAACTATACAGTAAAACTTTTATGGAAAATTTACTAAATTATTATACTAATATAATTAATAAAGTTATTGAAAATACTGATATACAGATTGCCAAAATTAGTATGCTTACAGAAGTACCATATATATATCCACAACTAGATTATCCTAAAAAATTGCGTATTATAGATTTGTTTGAAAAACAAGTATATGAAACTCCTGATAAAACTGCTTTAGTGTTTGGTGATGAAAGTTATACATATAAAGAACTTGAAGTTAAAGTCAACAGATTAGCTAACCATTTGAGGACACTTGGTAAAAATAGAGTTATTGGTGTTATGCTTAATCGTAGTAGTGAGCTTATTATATCAATTTTAGCAATATTAAAATCTGGAGCTGGATATTTACCTATTGACCCTACTTATCCAGAAGATAGAATTAAATACATTATTGAAGATAGCGAAATTAGGCTAATACTTACAGAAAAATGTTTTGAAAATTCTATACCTGTAAAAACTGTTTTGGTTGATGATGAAGCTTCTTATGCTGAATATGAAAAATTTGACACTGACCAAATGCCAGATGATATTTCATATATGATATATACATCTGGTTCAACAGGAAAACCTAAAGGAGTAATGTTAAAACAGTCAAGTGTTGTTAATTTTATATATAGTATGTGTGACAGAATGCCTTTAAAAGATAAGACTGTTGTTTCTATTACAACCATGTGCTTTGATATTTTCGTATTTGAAAGTTTGTTACCTTTATGTACTGGTATGAAAGTAGTTATGGCAAGTAATGAGGAGCAAAACAACCCTATACTTTTAAATAAATTATGTTTAAAAAATAATGTTGAAGTTATACAAACAACACCATCTAAATTTAAGCTACTTATGACTGATAATTTAGAATATTTAAAGCATTTGAAAATAATTTCACTTGCTGGCGAACCTTTCCCAATGGATTTATTAAAATCTATAAGAAAGATTACAAATGCAAGGGTATTTAATATGTATGGACCTACTGAAACTACTGTTGGTTCTACACTTAAAGAATTAACTGATTCGAAAGAAATTACTATTGGAACACCTCTTGCTAATACACATATACTTGTACTTGATAATGATATGAATTTTGTGCCTTACAATGTACCTGGTATGCTTTATATTGGTGGAGATGGTGTATCTATTGGATATATGAATAAACCTGAACTTACAGCTCAAAGATACCTAAATTTTAATGGTGAAAGAATATATAATTCAGGTGACCTGGTTAAATTATTGCCTAATGGAGAGTTAGAATGTTTAGGAAGGTCTGATTTCCAAGTAAAAATTAGAGGACTTAGAATTGAGCTGGGAGAAATAGAAAGTTCTATTTGCTCATATAAAGGTATAAATGACGCTATTGTTACTGTAAAAAAAGTTAATAACAGAGATATTCTTTGTGGATATTTTGTAGCTGATGGTAGAATTTCTTATTCTAATTTAAAGAAATTCCTATCTAAAAAATTACCTAATTATATGATACCTTCATATTTATTACAAATGGACAAATTTTCATATACTCCTAATGGTAAAATAGATAGGAAGGTTTTACCAGACCCTGTATTTAAAGCTAAGACTATTATTCCTCCAAAAACAAAATTGGAGAAAGAAATATTAAGTATATGGAAATCTATATTGTCAATTGAAGAAATTAGCGTTGATGATAATTTCTTTGATATTGGTGGAGATTCTTTATTTGCGTTAAAAATGCAAATAGAGTTAATGAAACATAATTATAATGTAAATTATGGAGATATATTTAAAAATAATACTATTAGAGACCTTGCTAATTTTATACAAAATCAGAACAGTGATACTACTATACCAGTTTATAAAAAGCAGGATTTTAAAGATATTAATAAAGTATTAAAAAATAATTCTATATATAAAAATATAAAATTAAGACAAAAATCTTTGAAAAATATTTTATTGGTTGGTGCTACTGGATTTTTAGGAATTCATGTACTTGCTGAATTACTAAAAGTTGATGATATTAAAATATATTGCTTAATAAGAAAAGACCCTAGCACTTCTCCTGAAAATAAATTGAAAAGAAAGTTCCAATACTATTTTGGTAGTGATTTAAGTAATTTATTTGGTACTAGATTATTCGTTATATCTGGAGATATTACTTATGATAATTTTGGAACATCTTCTGAAATATATGATTTCTTAGGAAATGAAGTATCTTCAGTTGTAAACTGTGCCGCTTCTGTAAAGCATTATGGAGATTATAAAGAGTTTGAAGCAATTAATGTTATTGGTGTTAAAAATTTAGTGAAATTTTGCGAAGAATATCACAAAGAATTTTATCAAACATCTACAATAAGTGTTTCTGGAAATACTATGACATCTCTTCCAAGTAGCTTTACACCAAATAAGAAAGTATATTTTGGTGAAACGAATTTATTTATTAATCAACCATTAAATAATGTTTATGTTAGAAGTAAATTTGAAGCTGAAAAGTTTATTTTAGAAGAAATGTATAAACGTAGATTAAGAGGACTTATTTTAAGAATTGGTAATATTACTAACAGATATTCTGATGGTAAATTTCAGGATAATAGTGAAGATAATGCATTTTTAAATAGATTAAAAGCATTTATATTTTTAAGAGAATTGCCTAAATCTATTATAAATGATTACATTGAATTTAGCCCTGTTGATAAAATTGCTGAAGCTATTGTTCTTTGTATGAAATATAATACATCACCTTTTTCAGTCCTACATTTATATAATTCAAACCATTTGTATATAAATAAACTCATTACTATTTTAAATGGTCTTGGATTTAGTATGGATGTAGTTGATAATAAAGTTTTCAAAAAAGATTTAAATAATTTACTATTTAACAGCAACAATTCTGATAAAGTAAGTGTATTATTAAATGATTTAGATGAAAATAAAAATTTAGTATATAAAACTAATTTAAGAATTACTAATAAATTTACATTGAAATTTTTATCTAAAATGGATTTTTATTGGCCAGAAGTTACAAAAGAATATATTGCTAAAATATTAAAGAACTTATGAGGAGGATAAGATGACACACTTAGGATATTTTATAGCACTTGGAATTACTGTTTTTGCAGAATTAATAATTTTCTATTATATAAGGAAGCGTGGTAGCAAGCGAAATCCGCTTGTTACTGCCTTCGAGTTAACTATGACTTGTATGATGTTATGGTGTATTGGATTGATGATTCAAATATTAGTAATTAATTTTATATCACCTTCTTTAGCTATGTATGTTGATTACTTTATTTATCTGCCAGTTATACTTACACCTGTTGCATTATTTTTTATTGCATATATCTTTAAGAATAAAGAATTTAAGTTTCATAAATGGTTTTTATTATTGTTTATAATACCTATTTTAACAATGCTTGTTCTATGGACAAATGATTTTCATCATTTATTTTATGAAGATTATTCTGTTAATACAAGTGAAACTATATTTGGACCTTATTTCTATGTACATTCAATTTATACATATGGATTATTTGCAATAGATATTATATTGTTATTAATAACTTCGATTAAAAATTCTTCGTTTTTCTCGAAGCAGTCACTTCTTATTATAATTGGTACTTTATTTCCTTTAATTGTAAATATTTTAGGAATGACTGTAATGGATACTAATATATATGTAACTCCAATATTCTTTATAATAACAATATTATTTTTTGGAGTTGCAATACTTAGATATAATTTTTTAAATATTGCACCTATTGCTTTGAAAAGAGTTGTAGATCAAATGTCTGATGCGTATTTGGTATTAAATCAAGATTATGCAGTTTCAGATTGTAATAAACCATTTGAAAAAATTTTTAAAGTAAAGAAAAGTCAGTTGGTTGGATTGGATTTTTCTGATTTGAATACTAATAAAAAAATTTTTACAAACACCAAAAAGTTTAAAAAATATATGACAGAAGCTCAAAAGTCCGATAAAATATTTAGAGTTGAAGCAAATTTAACTAATGTAAATAAATATTTTAATATAGAAATAAGTGGTATTTATGAAGATGGACAATGTATTGGTATTTTAATTTTATTTAAAGATATAACTCAGCATATTATAGACATGCATACTCTTGAACAGAACCAGAATACTTTAATAGAGAGAGAGCGTCTTGCGTCTCTTGGACAGATGATTGGTGGTATTGCACATAATTTAAAAACACCTATAATGTCTATTTCTGGAGCTGCTGATGGACTAGAAGATTTAATTACAGAATATGATAAATCCATAGATGATCCAGAAGTTACAAAAGAAGACCATCATGCTATTGCGAAAGATATGAGTTCTTGGATTGCTAAAATTAGAACTTATGATTCTTATATGTCTGATGTTATTACTGCTGTAAAAGGTCAAGCAGTTAACATGAATGATGATAAGCCAATACTATTTACAATAAAAGAATTATTAAATAGAGTTTCTATTTTAATGAAACATGAGTTAAAAAATGCATTAGTTACTATGAATATAGATTATAAAACTGATTCTTCAATTACTATTTTAGGTAATATTAATAGTTTGGTTCAGGTTATAAATAATCTTATTTCAAATGCAATACAAGCATATAACGGAGAACCTAATAAAACTATTGATTTAGTAATTGATAAGAAAAATAATAATATAATTATTTCTGTTATAGATTATGGTATGGGTATACCAGAGGAGGTACAGGAAAAATTATTTAATCAAATGATAACTACAAAAGGTAAAAATGGAACAGGTTTGGGACTATTTATGTCATACTCTACTATAAAAGGACAGTTTAAAGGTGACATGAATTTCACATCTAAAGTGGGCAAAGGTACTACTTTTAATATTATCTTACCACAAAACCAATAATTATTTTGAATGGAGGTACTTATGAGAAAATACGTTCAGGAGGTTGTTTCATCTCCTTATAAAATTATGGCAGTTGATGATGATCCAGGAATATTAGATTCTTTAACTGTTGTTTTAAAAAGAAATGGTTATTCTTTAGTTACATTTACTAATCCTTTGGATGCTTTAAATGAATTAAAAACTAATCATTATGATTTACTTTTACTAGATTTTATAATGTCTCCTCTTCATGGAGATCAAGTGGTTGCTGAAATAAGAAAGTTTGATAAAGATTTATATATTTTATTACTTACTGGTCATAAAGATTTAGCTCCACCACTTGATACAATTAAGCAATTAGATATTCAAGGTTATTGTGAAAAAAGTGATAATTTTGACCAACTTTTGCTATTAATTGAATCTGGTTTAAAAGCAATTGAACAAAGAAAAACTATAAGTGATATGAATGAAGAACTTGAAAGTACAAATGAAAAATTGAAAAAAGCTTATTTAGATATTGTTCAATCTTTAAGAGCTACTGTTGAAGCTAAAGATTCATATACTAGAGGTCATTCTGATAGAGTTTCAGCTTATTCAGTATTACTAGGTAAATATTTAAAAGTTAGCGATGATGAACTTGAAATATTACGAATTGGCGGTCTTTTCCATGATGTTGGTAAAATTGGTATACCTGATACTATTTTATTGAAGAATGGAAAATTAACTGATGAAGAGTATGCTGAAATTAAGAAACACCCTCAAATTGGTGTAGATATATTAGGTGATTCTGATATGTTTAAGAATATTATTCCTTTTGTAAAATATCATCATGAAAGATATGATGGAAAGGGATATCCAGAAGGTTTATCTGGTGAAAATATTCCATACATTGCAAGAATTGCAGCTGTGGCTGATTCTTTTGACGCAATGTCTTCAAGAAGGGTTTATAGGGATAGTCTTCCAATTGAAGTTGTTAAAGAAGAAATTATAAAGAACTTAGGAACACAATTCGACCCTGAAATAGGCTCGGTATTCTTAGATATTATAGATAATCATTATGATGAAATACAGGAAATTAAAGACAAGTATAAATAGGAGCATGAAAATGCTTCTATTTTTTGTCCATTTTTTTCCTACTTTCTCTAATGTTTGACTTTTTGGCTAGGTTGTGATATAATTAATAGTGCACAAAAAAACTTATTTTTGGAGGAATGCATTAATGAAGGCAACTTGTGTAAAAGATGACCTTTTTAAGGTCATCGAGCCTTATCGGTACGTAAAGTACCTTGGGGCTGGGATTGGTCCTTTTTTGCAGGATCATCTCATCCTGGGAAACTACTACCAGGTGCTGGGCGAAACCTTTAACAATGGTTTTCATTGTTACAAGGTTATAGTTCCTGGTAGAAAGCCCAAGGAGGTGGACGTCCCTCAGGCATGGTTCGGACACCCCAAGAATGTCCAGCTCTTTGAAAACTCGATAGACTATGTAGAGTTATAATAGAAGCTGGATTTTACAACCTCAAAACCCCCGGCCTTCCGGGGGTATTCTTTTTTATTCAATTCCTAAATATTCATTGTAAGTTTGTTCTTTGTCTATAAATCCATCTTTTCTTATATCAAATATTCTGTTTGCAACTGTTTGCATTAATTGATGGTCATGTGATGTAAATATCATATTTCCTTTAAATCTTTTCATACCTTCATTTAGTGATGTTATTGCTTCCATATCTAAGTGGTTAGTTGGTTCATCAAATATTAAGAAATTAGCTCCTGAAAGCATTACTTTAGAAAGTACACATCTTACCTTCTCTCCTCCAGATAATACATTTACTGGCTTTAATGCTTCTTCCCCTGAAAATAACATTCTTCCCAAAAAGCTTCTTACATATGTTTCGTCTGGGTCTTTTGAGTATTTTCTAAGCCAATCTGTAATACTTTCATTTGATGTAAATAAATAATTATTGTCTTTTGGGAAATAACTATTTGTAATTGTAGTACCCCATTTTATTTCGCCTTCATCTGGCTCTAATTCACCTGCTAAAATTTGAAATAGTACAGTTATAGCATTTTCATTTTCTGCTAATACTGCTATTTTATCTTTATCTTTTACTTTAAAAGATATATTATCTAATATCTTTTCTCCATTTACAGTTTTAGATAGATTTTTAACCTCTAATATTTCATTTCCTGGTTCTCTATCTGGTTTAAAGTCTACATATGGATATTTTCTATTAGATGGCCTAATTTCATCTAATTGTATTTTTTCTAGTGATTTCTTTCTTGATGTTGCTTGCTTAGATTTTGAAGCATTTGCACTAAATCTTGCAATAAATTCTTGTAGTTCTTTTATTTTTTCTTCTTTCTTTTTGTTTTGTTCACGCATTTGTTTTTGTATTAATTGGCTTGATTCATACCAGAAATCATAATTACCTGGATATACCTTGATTTCCCCATAATCCACATCACAAATGTGTGTACATACTTTATTTAAGAAATATCTATCATGTGATACTACAATAACTGTGTTTTCAAAATTAATCAAAAATTCTTCAAGCCATGAAATAGTTTTTAAGTCCAAGTCATTTGTTGGCTCGTCCAATAGCAAAATATCTGGATTTCCAAAAAGTGCTTGAGCAAGTAATACTTTTACTTTTTCTTTTGCTTCTATTTCACTCATCATTTTATAATGTTTTTCTGGTGAAATTCCTAAATCATTTAATAATTGTTCTGCGTCTGATTCTGCATTCCAACCATCTAATTCTGCAAATCTTTCTTCTAGTTTTGCAGCTTTCATTCCATCTTCTTCTGAAAAATCTGGTTTTGCATAAATTTCATCTTTTTCAGTTTTTATTTGATATAACTCTTTATTTCCCATTATAACAGTATCTAATACTGTGTATTCTTCAAAAGCAAAGTGGTTTTGGTTAAGTACAGATATTCTTTCTGATTTATCTTTTGAAACATCACCTTTGCTTGGTTCTAATTCTCCTGATAAAACTTTTAGAAAAGTAGATTTTCCTGTTCCATTTGCTCCTATAATTCCATAACAACATCCTTTGTTAAACTTTATATTTACATCTTCATATAAAGCTCTTTTTCCAAACCTTACTGTCACATTATTTGCGGCTAACATTTTTACCTCCTAATAAACCTTTTTTATTTAATAATATAATTGTTACAGCTGTAACAATAACTGCAATTGCACATAATACCCAGAAACCATATTTCGTAATTTCAAAAGGCACTTCTACATTCATTCCCCATAATGACGCAATTAATGTAGGAATTGAAATAATTATTGTAATTGATGTAAGCAATTTCATAGTTTCATTTAAGTTGTTTGATATCACTGATGAATATGCGTCCATTGAACTATTTAAGACATCTGTGTAAATTTTACTCATTTCAATTGCCTGTTTATTTTCTATTATTGCATCTTCTAATATATCTTCATCATCTTCGTATAATTTTATATTTTTAATTTTTACTGTTCTTTCCATAACTGCTTCATTTGCCCTTAGTGATGTAGTAATATATACAAGTGATTTTTCCAAATCCAATAATTTTAATATTTCTTCATTATTCATTGATTTCTTTAATGTATATTCTGCCAATTCTGTTTCTTTATTTATTAATTTTAAAGATGTTAGATAATTTGATGATGTTCTATACATAACTTGAAGTATAAATCTGCTTTTTTTATATGTAGCAAATCCTTTTACTTTTCCTAAAGCAAAATCCTCTATCAATTCTAATTCTTTTAATGATACAGTTATTACAAAATCATCTCTTACAACTATAATTCCAATAGGCATTGTTGTATAAATTTCTCTTTCTTGCTCTTTCTCTTTTATTGGAACGTCTATAATAAATAATACTGTATCATCATCTTCTTCATAATCTATTCTGGCTTTTTCTTCATAGTCTAGTGAATATCTTATAAAATCTTCTTGTATTGTCAGTTCAGAACAAATAAATTTTATTTCTTCCTCGGTCGGGTTTGTCATATTAATCCAGCATCCTTTTTTTATTTCATGCACTTCTTCCATTATGTTTGTATCTATATCTGTATTATATACTTTTATCATAATATGACCCCCTTCTTTTTATTTTTATATTATTTTTTCTTTTATACTATCTTTAGCAGAACCTATAAAAGCAAATATCATTTTTCCTATTATTTTCTTTTCTTCTTCATCTATATTTTTATATGTTTTTAGTATTATTCCTATATTTTTCGTCCAAGCAGAAGTAAATTCTTTAAATGTTTTTGCTTTTGTAGTTGTTACTACTTCATACATAATATTTATAAAGTTTCCTCTTTGCTCTGGTGTAGTATTTTTTAGCCAGTTTCTTACTGTTTCATTTATTATTTCACTTCCATTTGTTACTTCACTGGATTTAATAAATTCTTTTCCACATACTTGCCAAGAATAAATATCATGTTGCATTATACCTCTTTGTGTACTTTTTACTATTTTATACTTTTCTTCATGCTCTAAAAGCCTTCCTATTATTGATGATTGTGGAATATATGTGTATATCTTATTTAATATTTCTTTATATTCATCTTTTTCAATTATAGTTTTATCAAATCCTGGACCATCGTGGTTTGTTACATCTATTATTCTACTTTGCACCGTTTTAGGACAAAATACCGCTGAATAAACTGCAATATTTCCTCCTTTTGAATGTCCTCCTACATGTATTTTACTTATATATTTTTTTGATACCTTTTTAATATACTTTAGCCCTTCTAATTGAGACGGAATGTGCGTCATAAAACTAAGATTAAAATCTTCCTTCCAACCAACTAGAGTATTATCTGTTCCACCATATGATATATACATTTCATTTTTATTCAAATGAATAGTTATGGCTACAAATTGTTTTTCTTCGGTATCATTTCTTGTAAAATAATAGTCAGTTACGACAAGATTTTTAAATCTATTGCTATTCCCTACTTTTTGAATAAGTGTTTTATCTTCTTTTAAATTAAATTCATCAAGACTAACACTTTTCATCTTCCTTGCAATAGACTTAAATGTTTCTTTTTCGTTCATATCTATTTTTTCAAATGGTAAATAAGATAATCTTGATAAAATTAAATTATCCACCTCATTGAATTTTGAATTTGTAAAGGTTAAATCCCCTCTCCACTCTAAATAGTCGATTATATTAGGCATAATAACCTCCTTAATTATTCTCCATAGTTTCTATTATATCAAATAAAAAGCTATATATCAACATAATTTTTAATTTGGGACGGTCCTTTTTCAAAAATTTAATCATTATTTTTCATAAGTTTATTATATTTTTTCATAAATTCTTTATCCATACTTATATAAGCATAAAATATACGGTAATCATTTGATATGTAATTTAGCATTTCATTGTTATTTACTACATAATTTAATAAATCATTATCTGTGTAAATTCCGCTCATTTTATCTATTATCTTTTTACCAATTCCGAAACTAACTGCATATGCTAAATATTCATTCCAAATATATATTTGTTCTATACCTTTTTCATCTAATAATGTATTTTCTAACTTTTCTTTTAAACAATTAAGTCTACTATAATCTTCAATCATATTTACATTATTTTTAAGCATTAAGTCATCTGTAATTACAATTAATATTGTTATACTAAGTAATAATTCATCTACTAATAATTCTGGAGTTTTTAAAATCCAATATGTTATTGCCATTATTAATAAAGATATAATTATAATACTTATTGAAGTTGTTGTTATCTTTTGAGCATTTTGAATATTATTGGTTACTAAATGTCTTATTTTTACTGCCATATACATGACTAATTTAGGTATTAAAGGAATTAGTACAACAATAATTGGTGCTAAAATCATTAGTGGAAGAATATTTTCATTAAATTCTATTGATTTAATATGATAAACTACTAAAAATATTGCCCCACATAGTAGCATTACATTTATAGCTTTAATTATATTTGGAACACTAGCTTTGTTCGCACCTAAGTCTTTTAATTCTTTTTTGGATAATCTATCTAATTCTTTAAATTTAAAGTTGGCATTTTGTACTTTTGGCATTTCTTGTAACCTTTCTACTAATGTTTCTTTTTCTCCAGTAAATAACCAGTTATATATAAATAATTCTATTTTATCCATTTCATTTTCTTTTTCCGGTACTTTTTCTACTATATAGTTATACAAGGATTTTTCTTTAATATCTCCTTTTATTGTTAATTTTATATTTCCTTTGTTTATAAGGTTTAGTATTACTGCAATTATGTCTCTTGATAAAATATCTCTATTTCCTTGTATGCAACCGGCAATTAATGGATTGTATTTTTTGAAAAGTTCTTCTTCATTTATATTGCTTACTTTATATTTTTTATCTCTTTCAAATATTAATAATATGATTATCCAATATATAATTAAAGCTATTGATAAAAATATTATTAATTTAGTTAAATCTTTTCCTTGTTTAATGCTTATTGGTATTTTGGTTATAAAAAAGCAAACCAACAAAACAATTAATGCTAATCTTTTCTTCATTAGATTTTTCACTCCTCATACTATACGTTTTGTTTTTTAAGTCTTTCATTTAATTCCCACAGAGCTGTTTTATTACTATCATATTTTAGTTTTTTTAATGCTTCATCATATTCTACCCATTTGTATTCCTTATGCTCACTTGAAAGATGAATATCTCCATATTCATCTTTTATTTCTACTGCAAATGAATATTCTGGTACAACATATACATTTGTTCCCCAAGTATATTCTCCCGTTATATTTAATACTGGAATAGTGGTTTTAGAGTCTAATTGTTTTATTTTTTCTTTTTTAACATTTAATGATGTTTCTTCTTTTATTTCTCTTATTACTGTTTCTATGGGTATTTCTTGATTTTCCCCTCCTCCTGATATGAATTGCCAAATTGGATGTGAATTTCTATAAAATATCCCATATAATATGTTGTTATTATGTTTTTTATATAAAATTATTAATACCTGATATGGAGCTCTCATAATTTTTCTCCTTCTTTTTATTTTAGTTGAAGTATATCATATTTTATTCAGAAAAAGCTATATTTTTTGTTTAAAAGTCATGGTAATTTCATTTATTACAGTAATAAGAATAAAAGAGTATAACCTCCAATACTGTATATTGACTTCCTATATATATAAGTGTATAATGTTTATGTATACTTTCGAACTAAAAATTGGAAAGAAAATAAGTTTTGGTAAAATGATTTAAAAAAAAGAAAAGTGCTTTTGTATGGGCAGATGCAAAATTGTTAACAAAACCAATGCTTGTAT
Source organism: uncultured Clostridia bacterium (assembly GCA_944393305.1). Taxonomy (GTDB): domain Bacteria; phylum Bacillota; class Clostridia; order TANB77; family CAG-508; genus CAG-793. The sequence continues at coordinate 18,181 of CALXZS010000006.1, forward strand.
CAGCTCCATATCTTTTTTTAGAAGAATTACTAGCTTATAAAGGAGAAAAATTGTATGGATTTAAAAATAAAAACTGATAAAGAAGAATTTCATGTAAGATCATGTGGAATAATTAAACAAGAAAATAATTTTTTAATCATGAGAGTAAATAATACTGCTTATTATCATATACCAGGTGGACACATTGAAATTGGCGAAGATTCAAAACAAGCAATTACTCGTGAAATAAAAGAAGAAATCGGTTGCGACATTCAAGAAGCAAGTTTGTTTGCAATACAAGAAAATTTTTGGGTTAAAGAAAATAAAAAATGCCATGGAATAGAATTTTATTATATAATAAAACCTAAACATGAATTAGAAATAAAGGATTATCATAAAATGGAAATTGATAAGGGAGAAGAAAAATTATTAGATTTTAAATGGGTTACACCAGAACAATTAAAAGAAATAGATTTAAGACCTAGTAATATTAGAGATATACTTATAAATGGTGAATATTTCAAAGGATTAAAACATATTGTAACAAGATGAATAATTATATTTATTATAAAAATTGTTTATACTTAATAAAAATAATATTGGAGGTTTTATGAAAAAGGTAGATTTATTAAATTTTCTTGATAAATTAAATTTTCCTAAAGATGAATACTATATTTTATCTGGTGCTTCACTTGTATTAAGAGGAATAAGAGAAGAAGCTGAAGATTTAGATTTATGCATATCTGAAGAATTATTTAATCAAATAAAAGATCAATATGAACTAACGGATGATAAGAAAAACGAATGTGGTTTTTATAAAATAAATGATAATTTTGAAGTTGTAGTAAATAAAAAAGAAGATTTTAAAATGGAAAAAGGTGAAAAATATAATTTAGAAGATTTAAAAACAATCTTAGAATTTAAAATAAAGCGAAATAAACCTAAGGATAAAAAAGATATAGAAAATATTAGAAAATACTTAAACCAATAATTAAGGACAAAAGAAAAAACAGATTCCGTACAAGCCCACAGCCTGTACACGAATCTGTTTTATCTTAAAATATTTGGTGCACCTCCGGGGGGTCGAACCCCGGACCTTCTGATTAAGAGTCAGCTGCTCTACCAACTGAGCTAGAGGTGCTTCTAGAGTACTTATTTATTATAGTATCTTTACATCTGATTGTCAATACTTTACAAAAAATTAAATATGAAGCTGTTTTTGGGAGGTGTCCCCAAAAACAGCCACAGAAACATACTTATTTATATA